>NZ_JAUBPO010000204.1:0-5297 GCF_036700785.1 Microcoleus sp. S28C3
CGTATCAAAATCAAAGAAATTATTTGGGTCGTATGCGATCGCCTTTTTGCTTCGTCATACCCTAATTCAGCAACGCCCAAAAGCACTCGTTTGTATACACGAGTCAGTGCCGCCAAAGTCAGGCAACAACTGTTAGAGCAAAAGCACTACCAGGAAGCTGAACTACCCAGCAACGAAACCATCCGTCAGCGGTTGAATCAGTTGGGATATCACCCGGCCAAGGTAGCGAAGACTCAGCCTCAAAAAAAATTCCCGAAACCGATGCCATCTTTGAGCAGTTGAGTCAAGTTAATCAGCAAGCTGATCATGACCCGACAACTCTCCGACTCTCACTTGATGCCAAAGCCACGGTGAAAATTGGTCCCTTCTCCAGAGGAGGTAAGAACCGGGTGCCAACTTTTGCCTGCGATCACGACTTCACCCCAAAAGCCAAATTGACTCCCTATGGAATTTTTTTGCCCCAGTTAGATGAGTTGTTTTTATATTTCACCACCTCAAAGGTGACTAGCGACTTCATCGTTGATATTTTGGAATCGTGGTGGGAGAGTAACCGTCACCGTTTTACTCATATCCGCACATTACTACTCAATCAAGACAACGGACCAGAGAACCATTCCCGACGAACTCAATTGATGAAACGTCTTGTGGAGTTTGTTAGTAAGCACCAGTTGAATCTGCGTTTAGCCTACTACCCGCCCTACCACAGTAAATACAATCCTGTTGAGCGGACGAAAGGGAGTGTTGGAAAACCACTGGAACGGTAATATCCTTGATGATATTACCACCGTGCTGCATTTGGCTGAAACGATGACTTGGAAGGGTAAACATCCGATAGTCAAACTCGTGACCTTGACTTATCAAACTGGGGTTAAGCTCACAACTCTGGAAATGGCTGAAGTTGAAACTCAGATTCAGCGTCTCTCCCAACCTGTTGGGGATAGCCTCCCCAATCTCGGTAAGTGGTTTATCGATATTATTTATAGTACCGCTTGATTTTGGACGAGTTTTTTATTTGGTAGTCCCTTAGTACATTTGAGCCGAGCGATTCCGGTGGGCTGGCGAGTACTCAAACACAAAAGTAGTAGTGTCAAAATCGATACTTATCAGGACCTTCTCAAGCGTGTCTCTAGGCTCCTACCCGTCGATGTCAAAGTCATTCTCTTGGCTGACAGGGGGTTTGCCAATGCCGAATTAGTCCGTTATGTCAGAAAATTAGGCTGGCACTGTCGAATCCGGATTAAAGGCAATTTTTGGCTGCGTCATCCACGGCAGGGGTGGCAGCGAGTGAGTCAATTTCCGGTAGCCATCGGCGAGGCAAAACTGATCCACAACGTTCAAATTCACAAATGTAACTCGCTCACAGATGTCCATCTAGCAATTGCATGGGAATCTACTTCTGGCGAACACTGGTACATTATTAGTACGCTCGCCTACTAATCTCCAAACTTTTCGGGAGTATGGCTTCCGCTTTACCATTGAGGAAAATTTTCTGGATGATAAATCCTCTGGATTCAATCTCGCAGACTCTAAACTCCGTTCCGCTCCAGCTCTTTCTCGACTGTGCTTGGTGTTAGCGATGACTACTTTGTTCTTGACTGCTCAAGGTGTTGAAGTTGTCATTTTAGGTCAGCGTCGCTGTGTAGATCCACATTGGTATCGGGGTGTTAGCTACTTGAAAATTGGCTGGAGTTGGGTCAAACAATCTCTGAACAAGGGCTGGAATTTAATTTCTGTTATCTCTTTTTCTACTAATATTGACCCCGAACCAGTCCAGGCTTCTCGTCTACAACATCAGCAAAGAACTTACCGAATTGAGTTTCAAGCTACCACTGTAGTTTGGGCTAATTAAACTTTTGTCAGTCAATCAGGAAGAAAGGTTTCGTCCACTTACCCAAACGTTGGGTCGTAGAACGAACTTATGGGAAGGCTCAATTGGTGTCGGCGTTTAAGCAAGGATTACGAAAGACTACCCGAAACCGAGCGAGACTTTCATTTATATCGCCATGATTCGTATCATGGTTAGACGGCTGGCATGATTTTTGACTTACTTCGACTTTTCAAACACCCTCTCAACCATTATTCGAGGAATTCAATCGGAAACAACACGATCGCCTGATCGCCCCACCCAAATAGTCCTCCACCCACGTCGAGGCCAGAAACCCGGTTTCTTTGTATATCTCTTGAGAATCTGCGATTTTTCATAGAAACCCCGTTTCTTCGCATAACTCCTACCAAATCAAAATCTGGCAATACGCTAAATATAATTAAAATTTGTTAAGATTAACTCGACCTCAGCGCCGGCATCCCATCCGCCGCTAAACCTGCCCTTCCCCAGTCCCCACAACAATGCTGCGACTCGAACACATCAGTAAAATTTACCCCACAGGCGTCGTACTCAAAGATGTCACCTGGGAAGTCAAGCCAGGCGATCGCATCGGCTTAGTAGGCGTTAACGGTGCCGGCAAATCCACCCAACTCAAAATCATCGCCGGCGAAATCGAACCCACCGCAGGCGAAGTCATTCGCCCCGCCAGCCTCCACATCGCCTACCTCTCCCAAGAATTTGAAATAGATCCGACTCGCACCGTCAGAGAAGAATTTTGGCGCGCCTTCAGCGAAGCCAACGAAGTTCACGAATCCCTGATGCAAGTCCATCGAGACTTGGAAAACTCCACCCCAGACAGTCTCGACGAACTGATCCACAAAATGGATCGGCTGCAAAGACAATTTGAAGGCTTAAACGGCTACGGTTTAGAAGCGCAAATCGAGAAAATTCTGCCCGAAATCGGATTTGAACCCGAAGACGGCGATCGATTAGTCAGCGCTTTCAGTGGCGGCTGGCAAATGCGGATGAGTTTGGGCAAAATTCTCCTGCAAAAACCCGACATCCTGCTGTTAGACGAACCTACCAACCACCTCGACTTAGAAACGATCGAATGGCTGGAAGTTTACCTGAAAGGGCTGATAACCCCGATGGTAATCGTATCCCATGACCGGGAATTTCTCGATCGGCTCTGCACCCAAATCGTCGAAACCGAACGCGGCGTTTCCAGCACCTACCTCGGCAACTACTCCTCCTACCTGCTGCAAAAAGCAGAAGCCAGAGAAGCCCAACTCAGCGCCTACGAAAGCCAGCAAAAAGAACTCGAAAAACAGCAAGCATTCGTAGAAAAATTCCGCGCCAGCGCCACTCGCAGCACCCAAGCCAAAAGCCGCGAGAAACAGTTAGATAAAATCGAACGCATCGAAGCCCCCACCGGCGGATTAAAAACTTTGCATTTCCGCTTTCCCCCCGCACCCCGCAGCGGTCGCGAAGTAGCAATAATTGAAGATTTGGTGCACACCTACGGCGAAAAAATCCTATTTTTGGGAGCCGACTTGTTGATTGAAAGGGGCGATCGGATAGCCTTTCTCGGCCCCAACGGCGCGGGCAAATCCACCCTGCTGCGACTGATTATGGGTTTAGAAAAGCCTTCTGAAGGTACAGTCAAATTGGGAGGCCACAACGTCATCCCCGGTTACTTTGAACAGAATCAGGCAGAAGCCTTAGATTTGAATAAAAGCGTGATCGAAACCATTCACGACGAAGTACCCGACTGGAAAAATGAAGAAGTTCGGACTTTGTTGGGCCGTTTCTTATTTACGGGCGAAACAGTATTCAAACAGGTTGGCGCTTTAAGCGGCGGCGAAAAAGCCCGTCTGGCTTTAGCAAAAATGCTGTTGACTCCCGTAAATTTGCTGATTTTGGATGAACCGACAAATCACCTCGACATTCCGGCGAAAGAGATGATGGAAGAGGCGATTCAGAATTATGACGGTACCGTAATTATCGTTTCGCACGATCGCTATTTCATCTCCCAAGTCGCTAACAAAATTGTCGAAATTCGGGATGGAGAGTTTCGGCCTTATTTGGGAGATTACCACTACTATCTCGATAAAATAGCTGAAGAAAAAGAACTAGCCAAGTTAGCAAAAATTGAAGCAGATCGAGTGGCTAAAAAGGCTGAAAAAGAAGCAAAGAAAAAAGCGGCTGCTAAGCAAAAATAAAATTGCCACTGTCGCAGATAAACCTAACGTTCACGTTTATCTGCGTTCATCGGTGGTAAAAAAAGAATCTGATTCCTAACTAACCCAAAATTCGATTAATCATTTGATTCGCCTGGGACTCGTAACTCCCGCCAAACAAATTAAAATGATTCAAAATATGATATAAATTATAAAGAGCTTTGCGTCGTTCATACCCTGAATCCAAAGGCCAAACCTGATTATATCCCAGGTAAAACTGCGCAGGGAATCCACCAAATAGCTCAGTCATCGCGATATCAACTTCTCTATCTCCAAAATAGGCAGCAGGGTCAAAAATCACCGGTTCCCCCGCAGATGTCACCCCTGCATTCCCCCCCCACAAATCCCCGTGAACTAGCGAAGGTTGCGGTTCGTGACCTGCTAACAACTCAGGAATCACCTTTAAGAAACGTTTCTCTTGGGAAAAATGACCACCCCGACGCCTCGCCAATTTTAACTGATAACCAATCCGATGTTCAGCCCAAAATTCGGGCCAATTTGCCGTCCAGTTATTAATTTGAGGAGTTGAGCCGATCGTATTATTAATATCCCAACCAAAACATCCCCTTAGCAAGGCAGAATTAGCCTCTTCTCCCCCCCTTACCAAGGGGGGGCTGGGGGGGGTGTATTTGTGCATTGCCGCCACTTTGCGCCCCATTTCTTCCCAAGCTATATCGCCCCCGCGACTTCCCAACTCCAGCCATTCCAGCACAATATAAGCTGAATGCCCCTCAGTTCCCCAACAAATCGGTTGGGGTACTCGAATCGTCTGTATTTCCCGCATTTGCTGCAAACCCAGCGCCTCAGCTTCAAACATCGGGACTTGGGAAGCTTGATTTATTTTCGCGAAATAACTGCGGGAACTGCTGCTGATAGCATAGCCTTGATTGATGCAGCCGCCGCTGACTGAACGGCGATTGTCGATGGAAAATGTTTCTCCGGTTGCTTCAGAGATGTGCGCGGCAATTTTGTCCCACATAACATTAAATGGTTTTGAGGGTGATCGGGATTAGTTTATATAGCAATCCTAAATGATTTATGAGATAATAGCCAGAATCACTACATAATTTATCTATGTTAGAAGAGTTAACGGAATTTATCCAATCTAATCCCGATCCCCGCGAGTTGAAACGAGCAATTACCGTCTCTATGCAACTTAAAGGATATAAGCATCGAGAGATTCAGGAAAGTTTATCAGTGAGTTCTGGCTTTATTAGTAAATGGACTCAGAT
>NZ_JAUBPO010000205.1:0-5260 GCF_036700785.1 Microcoleus sp. S28C3
CGTTGCCGTTGGAGTATGGACGTTTGCCGGTCTTTGGGCGAGCGCACTTTTTGACCTGCTTAGTCTAAACTCCAATAATGGACGTTTGCTGGCAATTACCATAGCCAACATACCCGCAGAAGCTTTCGCACGCCAATCTTCTCCCCACTCCTGAAAAAGTTCTAAACGTCGGATAATTCCTTCAAACTCATCTAGGATTACAATCAACCGATAACCCTGGTCACGCAGCCACATAAAACCATCTTCCACCTCAAAAGGATCGTCATTAACATCCTGCCTCCAAGGTTCAGTTCCTGTTTGTTTTAAAATCTCCCGCCGCAGTCCCTCAATGATGCCTTCTGGCGTGTGAAATTTGGGAGATTGTAAATCTAAAGTCACAATTAATGGTTTTTGTTGAGGTTGAAAAAAAATCTCGGTACGTTCTCTAATCAACCGCAAAAGGGAAGTTTTGCCATTGCGTCGCATTCCTACTATATTGATGCTCTGAGAACTAATAGCACCAATTCGGCTTTTTACCTCTAAAATAGCTTGTTTCCGTCCATAAAAGCGTTCTGGCGAGACTGGCGTGCCGTAGTCAAAGGGATTGATATCTGTTTTTTTTGAATTATTTTGATGAAACCGCTGATTGAGTTCTGCTAGTTCAGGAAATTGGGCAAAAATTATACTTACAGGTACGGCTCGCCCTCCTAAATCCATGCTAGGATTGCGAGAAATATTCAGAATTCCACAAACTTTCCCGGTGCGCTGATTGAGTAATGGTGAACCACTGGCTCCATAGTTGGCCTGTCCTCCTTTCAATTTGTACAATGGCGAATTGCCTTTAAAGCTTTCACCTTCATACTTAAAGGTAGCAGAATCACCGTCGGGATAATCCTGGGGATAGCCATAGCTAAATAAATCGTCATTCAGTTGAGGATATAATGATTCAAAATTGATGCAAGGATGATTTAAATCTGGGGTATTTAACTTTAATATTGCTAAATCTAGATGATCTTCGGGTAAGATTTTTTCAAGACTAGCACTGTATTGCTGCTTTTGGCATTGCCAGAATACATGGATTGTTTCAGGATTAGCTGATGCAACGACATGGGCGCAGGTGAGAATTAGTTGTGGGGCAACAAAAAAACCAGTTCCCTGACTACCTCCAACGCTGACGCGCAGGGTGCATTGTTGCAATAGTTTAGTGATATCTGTCATATTTGGGTGTTTGCGATTAGTCACTCTATGCAGTTGAGATATCAGGACAGGGCAGTGCCGTTTCCCTACAATTAATCGGGTGATAGTTACATCTCTCGCTAGTGCGCTGGCTGTGAAGCCTCGCCCGTGCTACGATTTTTTTGGGGTAGGGAAACGGCACGGTGCGGTGTCCTCCGTTGCTTGGAATTACTTGCTCCACTCTAAAGTAATTTCTAGGTTTGCTTTGCTAGAACCTTTTACAATTAATGTTGTAATTTGTCCAGATTCAATGGCAATATCTAAGCCAAATTTAATGGTGGCTTTATCTGGATTGACTTCTTGCAAAACTCCTGATAGTTCTTTCGCAATTGCCTTGATAGCATCTGTTGCTTCTTTGAAAGGTCGTTTCATAAAGGCGATTTTCTGTTCACCACTTAAACTTGCTTCGACTCTGACAATTGTGCCGTCAGAGAGTTCTAGGGGAATAGTTGTTGTTTGTTCCATGCTTTTGCCTGCTTTGCTGTGGATTTTAGATAAATTATTCTCTAGGATAAGCTTTTTTTCCTAAAATTGCTACTATGATTGCACTTCGGGACGGGCAAGATGCCCATCCCACAAGAGTTAAATTTAGTCCTGGACGCAGGAGTGCTCAGAAACCGGGTTTTGGCGAAAATACTTCGTTACACTATGGATATACGATCGTTGTGACGAATTCTCGGCAACAGCAAGTCACCTCAAGCTACTCAGTCATCCAACGCCGGCGGTGTTACGCAATGCAATAAAAATACGGCTGGCGACTGCTACGAATCAAACCGACAAAAGACTCAATCCTCAAATACTCGTGCATATTGGAAGGTGAAACCAGTTTTCCCAACTACATAGATGAAGACGAGGAGGATTAACAAAGAAGTCTTGACAAACTGTTCGACATGAACTTTATACTGAGCGATTAAAATGTATTCTAGAAACTCAGGAATCGATCTCGATAATAATCAAACTTATCCCCTCGATCGTAATTTTTCGTACTTTTTGACAAAAAGTCAACAATCATCAAAGGATTAATTATTGTATCTGTGCGATCGTCTAAAAGCACTGGTTCGCCTTTAACCGCCATCACATCTGGATAAGTATACAGATGATAGCGCGGTATAGACAACCGTAAGTCACCGATAAAAACCTTATAGTTTTGCCACTTCAGAGCAAATTTTAAATGAGCCTAAAAATTGCCCGCAATATCATTATGATTTGAAGTACCACCAGTCATAATAACTATCTCGCTATCAATATATTCACTTGGGGACTGGGCCACTTCCTCTAGTGCAAAATATTCCTCTGGCGAGTAGAGTTTTTGAGTTTGGGTTAACTTAGTTTATATCCTCAACAGCCGTTCATTTTATTTTAATTAAAAGTACACCAATTTTATCAAATTTGCATCGGGTCAGGGTGTGATCGCACTGCTATCAAATCAGTTATACTCAAAGGTCGATCGCACCCTGCCCTCTCACAAAAGCGTGTGAAGCGCAGCTATCGGGCTCTTAATCGCTGGCTCAATCAAAAACGCCCCCTCTAAAGATGAGCTAGCTCTCATTTACTTTGCATATCGTAATTATCAAGAAAAGCTATCATTTTTTTTCAGTAGCTTTCCGCTGCTTCCTCGGGGTTTTAGAGCAAAAGTTAAATACGCGTAAGCTTATCTGCACTGAGCGAAAAGTTTTGTTACAATAGGTAAGCTGTTACAAATCGTAACTTATGCTGGTTTCTATTTTAATAATTGACGTTGCCCTCGTTGCCTGGTCTTTGCACTTAATGCAAGAGGCGATCGCGCAACGGGAATTTTCACTAATGCTAGCCGGCACCCTAGTTGCTGTCTCAGCCGGGGCCCTGGTAGTCGTCTACTTCCTCATGGGGTCTTGTTTGAGCCATTTGACCGAAATATCCCAACACACTTACTAAATCATAGTAGGGGATTGACCATTGTCCAGAAGCGAGGAGATTTTTTTTGAAAAAAAAAGCCGAAAGCCTTGCCACTCCAGGGTTTAAAACTAATTTGCCCAAAAAGCTTGACAAATATTGGTCAGTTAAGGCATGATTGAGAGCACGAAAAGAAAGGGGAATTAGCTCAGTTGGTAGAGCACTACAATGGCATTGTAGGGGTCAGCGGTTCGAGCCCGCTATTCTCCATAAAGAAAACCCGTTAACATAGCAACGGTTGCACAAGATAAAGTAACGAGGTACGAATTAGGGTCACTTTCAAGCATACCAGCTTCGTACCAGTTAAATTTTTAACTCAGAAGATCTGCGACCGTTTTTTTACCGAGCCGATCGAATAACTCTCTGAGAATCGTCCTCAACTTTGAGCGGGAGTATTTTTCCAACTTTGTTAAAACTTCTATCGCTCTTCCATCACTCTAAGCAGAAGAAAATAAGAAATATTCGGATTCAGTGATCTCTGGGATAGCACCTCGCATTCGATTTATCAAGGAAATTCGTTTTAAAAAGCCAACTGATAAATGCGTAATTGGAAAAACTCGCTTGCCAAGGTTTAAGTAAATTAAAAAATTGATAAGGTTGCATAACTAAGCGTAAATTATTGAGCAGATTTTTCCAACCTTGACCAAAGTCCCACCACTGATGCTCGCGAAATTTGGAGACAACTGCATCGCTTGATTCATTGATGCCTTTACCCTCCGTATTGTGCAAATTTTGAGAGTGCAGACTCACTAAGAGATAAGCACTCATCACGATTTCCCACCATTTCTGAATTTGACCATAGTCAGTTAGCCGAAAATCAGCCCAACCCAATTCATTCTTACTTTGCTTAAGTCCGTATTCAACCCAGTTTCTCAATCCATAAATATTACCAACTTCTTTAAATTTTACCCCTGGTATTTTAGTCATTACATACCAAATTGAATTTTCTGGTAATTTGTCTGGGTCGGTGGTAATCAGCCAGTATTGAACGGCTCTTTTTTTACCAAATATTATTTCGCGAATATATCGAACTTGCTGACTGCCCGAAGCAAATATTCTGTCAAATTTTCGCCATCTATTCTCTCTCAACCTCTGGTTTTTAGGCAACCACACCCCATGATTACTCCGAATTGCTACGGCATAATTTAGTTGCAATTCATTCAGAACATTGATAAAATTACTGTGGCTTTCACCGTACAGACTATCAGCTAATACTAATTTAAACTTCAAACCAATTTCTCGTAAATATCTAATCATTTCCACGGCGATCTTTGGCTTACTTAAATATGGCTCTCCTTCCCGTAACTTCTCTTTGGGTTTATAGACTTCAAATATCAACGGAAAAGTCATTCCCTCCACTAACCCATAGGCTGTGACTGCCACTATCCCATTCTCTATTTTTCCTAAATTTCCAATGTATTGCCGTTTCACATAGTCTGTGGTTTCTCCTTTTTTTCGATCGCCGGTCTCATCAATAATTAGCGTAATTTCTCGACCTGCCAATACTTGTAGTATTAGCTTTAATCTTGTTTGCCTTAGTTGCTCTAGTTTCCAAGGCGATTCGGTTAGAAAATGTAATAGGCCTTGCTCGTTACTCAATCCTACTACACGCGCTATTGCTGGTAATGTTTTACGTTTAATATCTGAAATCATCCCGACATGGAGGTATTTAAACGCCTCAAAACTTCTTACTTCTGGAAATAGCGTTCTGTACCATTGACAGTAATCGTCCACGAATTTTATTGTCGATGCAGGTTCTCTTTCCGCAAACATAAGCCGGTTAACGGTTTGTGACACTTTTATCTATTATTCTATCATAAGAGTGATGGAAGAGCGATATAGCATTTCTTAGAAAGATGAGGTATAATATAACTGACTTAAACGTAGTGAAAAATATAGAACCTCAAAATGTTATACAGCTCTAATTAAATGGGGCGCTCTTCGAGCAGTAGTCCCTCGACCCGCCAGTCACTAGAATGACAACTATCTCAAATTTTAGCAAGTATCACGCATTAGTAAAAATGAAAACTTATTCGGTAAGGATTCAGGTGAAAAATGATAGAAGGGGAAAAATCTGCTAGAATATATACATGAAAAAGCCCGAAGCTAATAC
>NZ_JAUBPO010000206.1:0-5250 GCF_036700785.1 Microcoleus sp. S28C3
AATCCAAACTACCGAAAACTCCTAGAATACGGCTCTCTCAGAGCCTGACTCTCCCAAAATATGTCCGAACTGTTGCAAAAGCAACTCAAATATACGAACTGGGGTTTCAAGTTGGTTGGCGGTACGTTCGCCTCAAAGACTACTTGCTGCGAATCAGAAAACAGCGAAAGTTGGAAGAATCCAAGCAGCTTCAAGATTATCAACAGTTTTTAAGTTTTATCCGCCAAAAGGCTGAGTCAGAAGATATGGACTCCTTCGTAAGCTTTGGATGGAGGCGGGAGAAAAATTCAGGGCAATGAGAGATAAACCCAGTAAAATCTTGGCGGTTGACGATACAACTGACAACTTATTTATTATGCAGGCTATTCTCTCAGAAGAAGGCTACTGCGTCAGCACGAGCTCCAGCGGATTTGATGCTTTAGCTAAGGTTGAGGAGTCGCCACCAGATTTACTCCTGTTAGATGTAATGATGCCAGAAGTAGACGGTTACGAAGTGACTTACAGAATTCGCTCAAATCCTCAACTTCCCTTTATCCCCATCCTGTTAATTGCGGCTGACAACTCAACAACCATAGCAGATGGACTCGACTTGGGCGCTGACGATTTCGTTTGCAAGCCCATCCAGGTAAATGATTTGCTGGCTCGCGTCCGCAGCCTCCTCCGGCTCAAACACAGCATAGATGCGATGCTGGAAATGACAAAGGCACGAGAGGATTTTGTGGCTCGTCTTACCCACGACTTGCGGATTCCCCTAGTTGCCGCTGATAGAATGCTGACCCTGCTCAAACGAGGGAAATTCGGTGAACTGCCCGTTGAAGCGGTAGAGGCGATCGCTACCATCGGTAACAGTAACCAAAATTTGCTTTCGTTAGTCAATACTTTACTGGAAGTTCACCGATTTGAATCTGGTTGCAAGAGCCTGGCAATCGCCCCTTTTGACCTCAAAAAACTGGTCAAAGAAGTTGTCAAGGAACTGGACGCTGTGGCTATCGATAAAGGACTTGTCCTAACTTTCGACGAGCCTGACCCACAACCGTTGCGGATTGAGGGCGATCGCCTCGAACTCCGCCGAGTCATCACCAACTTAGTCGGAAATGCCATTAAATTCACCGATTTTGGTTGTGTGAAAATCTTTGTCCGTCCAGATGTCAAGTCGGTAAGCATTAGCGTAGAAGACACCGGCCCTGGTATCAGAGCCTCAGAACAAGTCACGCTGTTTGAACGATTTCGCACCGGAAACCATGCCAGAGCAGGTTGCGGGCTGGGGCTGCACCTGTCTCGCCGGATTGTAGAAGCCCACTCTGGCAGTATAGACGTGGCATCAACGGTGGGTCAAGGCAGCACATTTACTGTACGGCTTCCCATCTCGCTCTAAAAGTTTTGTTTGGATCCAAAAGAGCGCATACGTTCTACCTTGGACACACCCCTGTCCCTGAAGTACAATTGTCCCTTTTTTAAACAAACCAACCATGAATAAAATTAGCGTTGCCTTAATTGAAGACCACCACCTGACAAGGGCTGGAATCAAAGCAGCTTTAGAAGACTGCGAAGAACTCGAATTTATCGGAGAGGCAGCTAACGGCCTGCAAGGGATAACTTTACTGGAGAAAACCCGGCCTGATGTAGCGATCGTTGATATCGGACTGCCAGGGTTGATAGATGGGATTGAACTGACAAAAAGGTTCAAAGAATACATACAAACTGCCCAAACTCCAAGCGTGGAGAACCAACCGAAAGTATTGATTTTGACGATGCAGGATAACGAGGAATCAGTGCTGGCAGCTTTTGCAGCGGGAGCCGACTCTTACTGCATGAAAGATGTCAGTTTTGAAAAGTTAGTGGAAGCTGTTGTTGAGACAAATGCTGGTGAAAACTGGATCGATTCTTCAATTGCCAGAATCGTTTTGGCTCGCATGAATAACCCTTTCAAGGAAGCTGTTAACTCAGCAACCATTTCCACTGTATCAATCAATGGAGTCGAGCCAGAGTACAGTCAGTTGTTAATGGCGAACCCTTTAACAGAACGAGAAAAAGAGGTTATAGAGTTGATTGTCGAAGGGTGCAGCAATGAGGAAATCTGCAAGCAGCTATACATTTCCCTCGGTACTGTGAAAACTCATGTGCGTAATATCCTCAATAAGCTGTCTTGCGACGATCGCACTCAAGCGGCTGTCAGAGCCCTTCGCGCGGGTTTAGTTGACTAAATCCGCTTCAAGAGCAACCGCTTGGTGGATAATACAACAGAGACGTTCCAGCAATCTAAGCTATTTAGGCGAGGGCCGCAATTAGAGGAGGTGCAGTGCCAGTTAATGCCGACAAACCACACTTGTGGAAACCCGATATTGCCCTGTCGGTAGACTTCTATAACAATTGGTTCATGCTGTTCGCTCCAAAAGCCTACCGCGACACTCGCATTGTTACAACTCAACAAGTTAAATCCGCCCTAGCAGAGACAGCCAATCTGAGCAACATCACGTCCGCCCTGCTGCGACAGCATCCAGAGGTTTTGCCCATTTTACGCATGGCGGCAGCGCCGCCAATTGCGCGAGATCGCCTGATCGGTTTAGCAGGAGTGTCGCCCAACCTGGTCAAAAATATGGAAGAGAAACAGCGAATTCCGCCCCGGGCAGACATTACAACTCTGGATGCTGAACTAACAAAAATCAGTCAAATTATTGCACGGCTGCTCGACAAAGATATTTTTCCTTGGCTAGAAAGCGGACAGCAGCCAACGGAGACTGAAGTTCAAAGAGCAGCGACAATTGTTGCCGATCGCCTTTGCGGTGCTATTTCTGACCCGATCGTTCGCAACGCTCAAGAACGAAGGCAGCTTGCTATGATCAGGCAATGGCTGGAACAGCGTGGTTATTCCTATGTTAGAGGAGGAGCCGGATTAAGTTTTGAGACAATGCAACCGGGGACTTTCTCGTTTCGGCTCAATATCCCGGTACTTTTACAGTCCGGCACCAAACAAATTAATATCCCTATTGATGTTGCGCTTGTACCAATTAATTCTATCCTTGGTGAATTCCCGTTATTGATTGAAGCGAAATCTGCCGGTGACTATACCAATCCCAATAAGCGACGCAAAGAAGAAGCTATTAAAATGACTCAATTGAGGAGTAACTACGGCAATAACGTGCGTTTTATTTTGTTTCTTTGCGGTTACTTTGACAGTGGCTATTTGGGTTATGAAGCGGCCGAAGGAATTGACTGGGTTTGGGAACATCGGATTGATGATTTAGCGCTATTTGAAATATGAATGTAACTGCAACGATTGAATTGACACGAATGTTGCGGCAATCGCAACTGGATGGAGCTAGAACTCAAGCTCAGCGAAATAAACTAGGTCAGTTTGCTACGCCTCCAACACTGGCAGCAGATATTCTCAAATATGCTTCAATGCTGTTGCCGTCGAATATTAAGATTCGTTTTCTCGACCCGGCTTTTGGTACAGGTTCTTTTTACTCAGCATTATTGCAGCAATTTGGGCGATCGCAAATTGTTAAAGCAATCGGCTATGAAATTGACCCCCATTACGGAAACGAAGCGATTAAGCTTTGGAGTGACACTTCGCTACATCTGAATATCGCTGACTTTACCCAAGCGATACCCCCTAACTCTGACGAGGAAAAAGCTAACTTAGTCATTTGCAATCCTCCATATACCCGACACCATCATTTGAACCGAATTGAAAAGCTGCGACTGCAACAGCTAGCACAGCAAACAGCGGGAGTTAAACTCAGTCAGTTGGCTAGTCTTTACTGCCATTTCTTGTGCATTGCGGATGCGAGTATGGCTGTTGGCGGCTTGGCGGGGTGGCTGATTCCCAGTGGATTTATGGATGTGAATTACGGACGGCAAATTAAAGATTACTTGCTAAATCGCGTTACTCTGCTGCGAATTCACTGTTTCGATGCTGCTGACGCGCAGTTTGAAGATGCACTGTGTACGTCAGCAGTGGTTTGGTTTAAGAAAGCTTTGCCACCTGTTAATCATGCTGTTGAGTTTACCTATGGAGGGAGTTTGACAGCATCTAAAATGTCGCTGATCGTGTCGGTGGAGTCGCTACGCAGTACGGCTAAGTGGACTAAGTTTGGGCTGATGTCTGGTAGCGTGAATTTTCAAGAGCAGCCGTTAAAACTTAAGGACTTATTCACTATTAAACGGGGGCTGGCGACGGGAGCGAACAATTTTTTTGTGTTGACACCAGAGCAAGTTTCTGCTTACAAATTGCCCTTTGAATTTCTCAAACCAGTTTTGCCTAGTCCCCGGTTGTTATCAGTTGATGAGATTGAAGCAGATGACTTGGGAAATCCGATTCTCGATTGTCGGTTATTCTTACTATCGTGCGATTTGCCCCCTTTGGAGGTGAAAGCTAAGTATCCCTCGCTTTGGGAATATTTGCAGATGGGAGTAAAACAGGGAATTTGCGATCGCTACCTGTGTAACCATCGTACTCCCTGGTATTCGCAGGAAAAGCGTCCTCCTTCGCCGTTCCTCTGTACTTATATGGGTCGTCAGGATACTGGTAGGGGCAGACCTTTTCGATTTATCCTGAATCACTCAATGGCGACGGCTACCAATGTATATTTGATGTTGTATCCCAAACCCGCTCTTGCCAAAGCACTTTTCGATCGGCCAGAATTGCTAAAAGAGGTGTGGCAGGCGCTCGATCGCATTTCTGATGAGGCGCTGATGGGTGAGGGGCGCGTGTATGGGGGTGGATTGCATAAGCTGGAGCCGAGGGAACTGGGTAATGCGATCGCACAGAAAATTCTTGAGGTTTTACCTGAACTTTCATCGAATAATCTCGTAATCTAACGGTCGTGTTCAGCGGCGGAGAATGCATCAAGAGAACTAACCTCCTTTATAAAAATCATCTAATGATTCACTCGTAGTTCCGTCAGGCAAAAAAAACATAGTTTTATCATCAACTTTGAACATTCTTGCAACTGCCAAACGACTTCTAAGTTGGAAACAGGGCTTCCAAAAATATCCAGATTGAATCTCAATCTCCTTTCCAGGGAAATTCTCTCTAAGTCGCTGTTCCATTTCCTGATCGTTGTATATTTGTAGCGCGCTAGAAAGAGTTGATATCTCTAGTAAATTATTTGATTTTTCTTCGATTGCAACGTAGATAAAATCCTGAAATTCTTTCGTATTAGAAGCATCTATAGCGATCGCAAATCATTCATAAATCGATCGAGGGTTCGATCGAGCAGTAGTTTCATGAGAATGTTGGCTCAA
>NZ_JAUBPO010000207.1:2500-5211 GCF_036700785.1 Microcoleus sp. S28C3
CGCCGGCTCATGCTTCAACAGGCACGCGGTCAGACGTTAAATCGTCCTCCCACTGCTTGTAAGCTAACGGTTTCATGTTCTATTTCACTCCCCTTCCGGGGTTCTTTTCACCTTTCCCTCGCGGTACTGGTTCACTATCGGTCACACAGTAGTATTTAGCCTTACGAGATGGTCCTCGCTGATTCACACGGGATTTCACGGGCCCCGTGCTACTCGGGATACAGTCACGCTCTTTTCTACTTTCGACTACAGGACTTTCACCTTCTCTGGTGCAGCTTTCAACTGCTTTGTCTAGCTTGAAGATACGTTAATTGACTGTCCCACGACCCCAGAAGTAAAAACCTCTGGTTTAGGCTGTTTCCCGTTCGCTCACCACTACTTGGGAAATCGCTATTGCTTTCTCTTCCTCCAGCTACTAAGATGTTTCAATTCGCTGGGTTCGCCGCTATCAGTCTATGTATTCAACTGATGCTTACTGGGTTGCCCCATTCGGACATCTCCGGCTCAATGCTTGCTTCCAGCTCCCCGGAGCTTATCGTCGGTCGCCACGTCCTTCTTCGCCTCTGTGTGCCTAGGTATCCACCGTTAGCCCTTTGTAACTTGACCACTTGATTTTTTGATGGTGGTCGCTTGTCATATCCTGCGATTGCTCGGATGATAGACAAGCTTTGATGACTTAATTTCTATGCAGTTTTCAAGGTTCTGACTAGAGTTCTAGACTCCAGCATTCCGACTTCTTTTTTGACCAAGCTAGTCTGGGTGCTGATTTCTCTCTGTTTTTGTGGTTGGTTACAGTTAGCGACGCTAGTGAGAGTGGAGGTAAGCGGACTCGAACCGCTGACTTCCTGCGTGCAAGGCAGGCGCTCTACCAACTGAGCTATACCCCCACTAAGCAAGTTCTGATTTTGATTTTATGAGTTCTGAATTAATCTAAGATTATCCATTACTCATTACTGACAATTCATCACTTTTTTTCCAGGTGGGCCATCCTGGATTTGAACCAGGGACCTCACCCTTATCAGGGGTGCGCTCTAACCAACTGAGCTAATAGCCCGCGAGTTCCGAACCAGTTAATAGTTTGAAAGCTTTGACATCTATTCCTCGAACGACCAGGGATGACTGATATTGACCTATTGTTTAGGTTCGGTCGACTATCAGATGGTCTCCCTAAAAGGAGGTGATCCAGCCACACCTTCCGGTACGGCTACCTTGTTACGACTTCACCCCAGTCATCAGCCCTGCCTTCGGCATCCTCCTCCTCGAAAGGTTAGAGTAATGACTTCGGGCGTGGCCAACTTCCATGGTGTGACGGGCGGTGTGTACAAGGCCCGGGAACGGATTCACCGCAGTATGCTGACCTGCGATTACTAGCGATTCCGCCTTCATGCAGGCGAGTTGCAGCCTGCAATCTGAACTGAGGCAGGGTTTACGGGATTAGCTCGCCCTCGCGGGTTGGCTGCCCTCTGTCCCTACCATTGTAGTACGTGTGTAGCCCAGGACGTAAGGGGCATGCTGACTTGACGTCATCCCCACCTTCCTCCGGTTTGTCACCGGCAGTCTGTTTAGAGTGCCCAACTTAATGATGGCAACTAAACACGAGGGTTGCGCTCGTTGCGGGACTTAACCCAACATCTCACGACACGAGCTGACGACAGCCATGCACCACCTGTGTTCGCGCTCCCGAAGGCACTCTTCTGTTTCCAAAAGATTCGCGACATGTCAAGTCCTGGTAAGGTTCTTCGCGTTGCATCGAATTAAACCACATACTCCACCGCTTGTGCGGGCCCCCGTCAATTCCTTTGAGTTTCACACTTGCGTGCGTACTCCCCAGGCGGGATACTTAACGCGTTAGCTACGGCACTGTCCGGGTCGATACAGACAACACCTAGTATCCATCGTTTACGGCTAGGACTACTGGGGTATCTAATCCCATTCGCTCCCCTAGCTTTCGTCCCTGAGTGTCAGTTATGGTCCAGCAGAGCGCCTTCGCCACCGATGTTCTTCCTGATCTCTACGCATTTCACCGCTACACCAGGAATTCCCTCTGCCCCTACCATACTCTAGCTGTTCAGTTTCCACTGCCTTTCCGAAGTTAAGCCCCGGTCTTTGACAGCAGACTTGAACTGCCACCTGCGGACGCTTTACGCCCAATCATTCCGGATAACGCTTGCATCCTCCGTCTTACCGCGGCTGCTGGCACGGAGTTAGCCGATGCTGATTCCTCTGGTACCGTCAGGTTGCTTTCACAACTTTCTTCCCAGAGAAAAGGGGTTTACAACCCAAGAGCCTTCTTCCCCCACGCGGTCTTGCTCCGTCAGGCTTTCGCCCATTGCGGAAAATTCCCCACTGCTGCCTCCCGTAGGAGTCTGGGCCGTGTCTCAGTCCCAGTGTGGCTGATCGTCCTCTCAGACCAGCTACCGATCGTCGCCTTGGTGGGCTTTTACTCCGCCAACTAGCTAATCGGACGCGAGCTCATCTTCAGGCTATAAATATTTTCCCTTTCGGTTCATCGGGGCTTAGCAGTCGTTTCCAACTGTTGTCTCCGTCCTGAAGGCAGATTCTCACGCGTTACTCACCCGTCCGCCACTAAGTATTTCTACTCCGTTCGACTTGCATGTGTTAAGCAGACCGCCAGCGTTCATCCTGAGCCAGGATCAAACTCTCCGTGTTGTTGAGTTCTTTTTTGGCTTTAGTCAAGTTCTTTCCACTCA
>NZ_JAUBPO010000006.1:0-108763 GCF_036700785.1 Microcoleus sp. S28C3
TTGATTGCTGGTATTTATAATTATGAACTTTCTTTGAAGATAAATTAGCGATCGCCTGAGAATTTCGCAAGAGGTCTTATCTTCCCTCCGACATATATCAATTAATAATTCATCCGGTGTGGAACTCAAATTTTGTTCCCGTACAGTCGCAACATCATGGCCAGCCAAACGTAACATCGAAACAACGCGGATGCTGCCCAAATTTTCATCAAGTTTTAACTTCACTTTAAAACAACTTTTTTTTACCCAGAGGAATTTCGACATAATAATCTCTTGCCAACTCAGCCCCATAAGCAATACAAGCCAAAATGTCTTCTCGTTCAATTCCCGGATATTCCTCAAGCAATTCTTCCAAAGTCATGCCGCTAGCTAGAAAGTCAAGAATCAGAGAAACCCAGATTCGATGACCGCGAATACACGGTTTGCCAAAGCAGATATTCGAGTCGATTGAGATGCGAGACAGTAAATTATTTTGAGTCATGTCTTTTCAATTAGATATTTTCCATCTTCGCGCATATCGGGAATAATTGTATCCCAATTAATCAGTTCTTGATTTTTTATTAATGATGCTTTGACGACTAAGACTCCACCAACATAATGAACCTCGCACTCTTTATCCATATTTGCTGGTTAGCTGTTGCCAGTTTCATCTGGCGGCGAAGCTACTTCCTGCTTTCTCCGCTGCCATAACAGGAAGTCAGCAAAGTTGAGGATTTCTTGCAGTTCGATTTCAGAGAAATTTTTCAGTTTGTCAACAATTTGTTCTTGCAGAGGTATCACGGCTATTTTTTCCTTGCTTAAGACAACCGCTAGATTCAGTTTAACATGAGGCAGCAGCGATCGCCCTTGTCAAACCAAGTGCGATCGCCCACGAGGAAAATTTCTACAACATCAGATTAGCCAATATTGCTCTCATGCAAAAAATTATGTCAACCTCTACTCCAAGGCAGCATCCCGGTCTTGTGGCGATCGCCCGTCGGGCCTTAAAATGGTTTAGCGAAGCATCCCCAATTCAGATTTAATCATCCCGCTTTCCTGCACAATCGCGGACGCTGCTTCCCCCAAAATTTTGTGTGCGGCCGTCGTCGGATGAATGCCGTCCCAAAACAAAAATCGATCGGGACTACCACAAACACCTCCACCCGATAAACACGCACTCGTCACATTAGTCAAGCCATATTTAGCCGGAGAAGCGATCGCTTCCCGATAAAGCGCATTAGCATCCAGAGTCGCAATCTTTAAGTCAGAATGCTGTTGACTTAATACCTTAACCGTTCGCCTCAAACCTTGATTGTGTGCTTGTGTCAATGCAGTGAGCCTTGTAGAATTAGCGCCTTTTCGCGTCGCCGGTAACTGCCCCAAATCTGGTAAATTTGCCACCAAGATATTTTTGGCACCCACACCAGCAAGAGAAGCGATCGCCTTTGCCACATTTTCAACGGGAAGCTTCGCATTATTTACCCCCTGCAAATAATCATTTGCACCCGCCCACAGTACATACAGCGCATGAGGATTTGCCTGTTTTTGGGAGTTAGTCCATGACTGAACTTGCGCTAACAAACCAGGGACAAGGCTATTGCGATCGCTCCCCGTTGTTGCACCTCCATAGGCTAAATTAGTGACTCGTTCAGGCGGCAACTTTAGGCGATCGGCAAGATACTCTACCCAAACTTTACCATTCGAGTAACGCCCTTGAAAGTAAGTCGAACGAGGCGGATATTGACCCCCGCTCGCTCGAAATACCATTCCCATATCCGAAAGACTGTCCCCAAATACATATAGTTCATTGACAGCCTCAGAACTTTGAGCTGATAGGATGAGTGCAACCATAAAAGATAAAACCGCAATAATTACTGCAAACAACGTTTTTTTTAACACTTTTTTCAACACTTGGTATTAGTTATATCTTTAAAATATTTGATAATTTTTAGCGCTAATTGCCGAGTTCGTAAATTTCAATTTTAGTGTTAGTTGTATTTTTGAATTAGTTTAAATATTTGCCTCAATTACTAATCTATCAAGTTTGGGAAAAATGTGGAGAATAAACCTGAACTTTAATTGCGGTTTGCCTCACTCCACTGCTCAACCTACATAAATTGGTGATGTCCTTGACACTTGTCTAATGGTATCTAGCTCATAGCGCTGTGGAGGGGGCAAAACCGTACATATTTTGGGAGATTACCCAATAAAGTTAGGCAAGAGGCGAACCACAAAACTCTCGCAAACAACCACCCTTGAGATAACTATCCATCACGGAATAAAAGAATTGATTGAAAGCGGATTTACTGGGCGAGCAAGAAATCGATCGCACTTTAGATCCTTGAAAGCCCGCACAAAACAAAAACCCTCCCCAACAAGGAGAAGGGAGGGTGAAAAGACAGTTAAAAATTTAAGTTTTTGCAGAATTAACAATAAGGAGTCACATCCTCGCCACACTCGTCAGCCAAATAACACAAAGCACGAAAGCGCAGCCCAACGATTTGCTCGTAAAGCGGATTTAACTTGCACAGCGGCGGAATGGATAATAAAGTGCGAGCGCCAAGTTTGAATTCTCGCTCAAACGGACACTGGCTAGGAATAAATTTACAGAGCAACCGAGCCAACTTTTGACTTTTAATTGCAGTGTTATCAAGCCATTCTTTTAGCGGATGCAAGGGGTCAAAGTGTGGCTTTTGACCGTAAGGTTGAGAATTTGTAGCGACATTAACTGCGGTTTCTTGTTTGCTAAACCTTACCCAATTTGGTAGAGTTCGGTAGGAGACTGTATGCTCAAATACGTTCATTTTGCTCTGTTCCTCTTTGATAACGAGGTGCCAAGAACTCTTTGTAGAGCTTGTGCTATATTATCTACAATCAGTATCTACAGCATCTCGTTTTGCTTTACCGGATTGAACTTCTTAAATTAATGACTTAGGGCGAGAAAAGTAGTTCCTGATTTTTTTTTAAAGACGGTGTGCACTCTAAAAAGTGTCCTCATTTCAAGCCCAACAATTGATTGATAGGGTAAAAATTCTGTCTTCTACTTTTTAGCTTCAACCTTCGGTTGACTCTCCTTTTGTAGTTCAATTACAATTGTGACGCATCGAGGTGAATTATCCTATACGTGAAAATGCGGAACTTTTAATAAAACTTATCATATTTCTAAATAAGCTCTGCTGCAAACAACCCTGAAACCCCGCCCCAACTATCTTTGCTTGCGATCGCTCAGAAACTCCTACAATGAGAAATAATCGGTATCACCGCCCTGACAACCCATGAGCAACCCAGAAAGCAAAGCTATCACCCGCGAATTGCAAAGCCACGCCGCCATTCTCGGCGGCTTCGTCTCCCTCCTCTGGATTATCGAAATTGTCGATGTATTCGTGTTCCGAGGCAGGCTGAATGCCTACGGAGTCCGCCCCCGCAGCATCGACGGACTTCAAGGCATCCTGTTTATGCCTTTTCTGCACGGCAGTTTTGCTCACTTAGCAGCCAATACCCTCCCTTTTGTGACATTTGGTTGGTTGATAATGCTGCGAGAAATTAGCGACTTTTTTATCGTGAGTGCCGTCACGGTGCTAGTCAGCGGATTCGGAGTTTGGCTGACCGGCGCCCCCTATTCCGTTCACATTGGTGCCAGCGGATTAATCTTTGGTTATTTCGGCTTCTTGCTGCTGCGTGGCTATTTTGAACGCAGCTTTACCTCTATTTTGATATCTTTAGTTGTCGGTTTTTTCTACGGCAGTTTAATTTGGGGAGTTTTGCCCTCGCAGCCGGGAGTTTCCTGGCAAGCGCATTTCTTTGGCTTTGTCGGCGGGGTATTAACCGCTCAATTTTTGGGGCGGCAGAAACGGAAAATTAACTAGGATTAGGACTTATGGTGCACGGTATCATGACCGTAGTTTATTGCCCCGAACTTATCTGAAAGCGTAGGTTTTTTGTCAACAAAGCGGGTTTATTCTGTAAGAATTGCATCCCGGACAGCAAGACTAACTGCTTACTAATAATTCAACCCGCGCCGGCAAGCACACTGTAAAAACCGAACCGCAACCTAACTCGCTTTCAACCTGCATATCGCCACCCATCATCACGCAAAAGTGACGGCTAATAGTCAATCCCAAACCCGTGCCGCCGTACTTGCGCGTAGTTGAGGCGTCGCCCTGCATAAAAGCTTGAAATAAATGCTGTAATTGTTCGGAGGAAATCCCAATGCCAGTATCAGCTACGCGAAAAATTATTAAGTCGGAAGGTTCTGCTATTTCTTGAGTTGTTAAGCTTTCATGTTTAACTCTTTCAATGCAGAGGGTAATAGTGCCGTTTTCCGTAAATTTAGCTGCATTGCTCAGCAGGTTGAGCAATATTTGACGAGTTTTGGTAATGTCAGCATACATCACTCCCAAATCGCTACCACAATCAACTTCAAACTTATTATAATTTTTATATACCAAGGGTTTGACAGTAGAAACTACCTCGTCAATTAAATTAACCGGGTTGAAAGTTTCTAAGTAAAGTTCCATCCGCCCTGCTTCAATTTTAGAAATATCTAGAATGTCGCTAATCAAAGACAGCAAGTGTTTGCCCGCCATTTGAATTTTGTGCAAGTCGGGGATAAAATCTTCGCAGCCTAAATCCTCGGCGTCTTCTTTGAGCATATCGCTGTAACCAATAATCGCATTGAGGGGAGTTCGCAATTCGTGGCTCATATTCGCTAAAAAGGCGCTTTTGGCTTGGCTTGCGGCTTGAGCTATTTCCGCTACTTTTTGGAATTCTTCTGCTAATTTGCGCTGAGTAATATCTTCAGCAATACCGACGATGCGGTAAATTTCTCCGGTTTGGCTGCGGACTGGAAAAGCCCGATCGCGCACCCAGCAAACTGAACCGTCCGTTGGCGTAGCCCCCGTAGGGGATCGCACTACCCGATACTCCTCATCATAATCGCCCAGCACCTGTTTCTCAAAAGCAGCCTTGACGCGATCGAGATCCTCCGGGTGAATAGCATCCCAAAAAGCCTCCGGTTCTGACTGCAAACTCTGACAGCTCAAATTCCATATTTTCTCGCAAGCAGGGCTCACATAAACTAGCTGCTTTTGATTGGGTTCTCTAATCCAAAATACCTCATGAATATTTTCTGCCAACTGACGAAACCGCTCCTCGCTGGCCCGCAACTGCCCCACAGCACTGTGAAATTCAGTCACATCCTGAATCAGCGATGCCACTCCGATAATGCAGCCGTCAGCATCAACCAAAGTCGTATTGTACCACTCGCAAAGAATAATTTTGCCGTCCTTTGTCATGTTCTCGTTAATGCTACTAATTCCTCCTTGATTAGTTAGCAAAGTGATAGATAGTTGCCTGACATACTCCTTAGCACTTTCAGGAACTATTAGATCGACTCCGTGGCGTCCCATTGCTTCCAAGCGGTTGTATCCAAAAATTCTTTCCGCTGACAAATTCCATTCCGCTACTTCAAAGTTTAGATTCCATTCAATCGCCCCCAAAGGAGTTTGGTGAAGATGGAGAGCCAGTTTTTGCTGCGATTTTTGCAAAGAAAGAATTAATTCATTTTTGTCGGCGATCGCAGATTCTACCCGATCTTCGAGAGTAGTAAACGACTCTTCCAATTGAGCGGCCATCATATTAAAAGAGCGAGCCAGGACACCCACCTCATCCTCCCGCTCTACAGACGCCATCAAGCGGAAATCTACCGCCATCCCGTCCCATTCTCCCCGCGACAAAGCCTCCGCAGCCTTGCTCAGACGCTGAATCGGTACAACAATCCACCTAGAAGTCAGAGCGCCAATCGCCGTTGCCACCACCAAAGCACCGAAACACAGCAACACTGTGTAGCGAGTGTTGGCATTAATCCTTTCCATAAAATCGGCTTCGGGAACCGCCACCACAATCAACCAGTCGAGGCCCCTGCTGTCTAAAAGCGGCGTCACCTGTAGAAATTGCCGTTGACCGTCGATCGTAAAATCTAACTGGCGAGATCTGTCAATTTTGTGCAAATCCCCGAAGTGTTCTGTCAAATAGCGGGCGGTCGATCGAATTAGAACATTCTTGCTACTGGCTGCCACAATCCGTTTCGCAACACCATTACTAACAATAAATGGCGGTTCCAGAGTAGAATTTGCCACCAATTGCCCAGATCTTTCTACAATAAAAGTCTGTCCTGATTTGCCAATTTTTAGAGTTTCCAAGAATTGATTGAGCTTGGAAAGTGCCAAGTCAGAACCCAGAATTCCTATCAGTTTCCCATCCTCGCCATAAACTGGTTGAGCAGCCGTAATCGCTAGTTTGGGAGCGTCAAAATAATTATAAATTTTACTCCAAGTCGGTTTGCCTGCGCGCACCGGAGCTATGTACCAAGGTCGGACGCGGGGGTCGTAGTTGAGAGTAGTTTTTAATAGCTTGGTTGGTTCGTCGAACTCCGACAGCACGTAGCTATGCAAATTATAGCCAGTAGATTGATTAGAAATCTGAACTTGCAACTTGCCGTCGTCGAGGCGTTCAACTCCAATAAAATCTTTTTTTTCGGATGCGAATTGAATGTAGCTAATTTTATCAAAAATTTTGATTTGTTTGTAGAAGTAGCGTTGCCAACTATCACTATCCTGCTCGTTCACCATGCCGAGACGGATGGCATCGAGATTGAGCTGATTGATTTGGTGTGGCGTTTCAATATAATTATTAATATGTTGCTGGATACGCGATGTGACTTCTGTCCGCAATTGTGTGGCAACATCGTTGACTGCTATGCGCCCGTTCCGCAGCGACAGCCACCCCGTCAACCCTACAGCAGCGAAAGTCTGAAGGGCAAAAGGCACAACAAGGACGATGCGAATTGGCACTTTGCCTGACATTTTTAAAATTTGGTCGGTCAAATATCTGATTGGCATGATGAAGCAGAAATATTACGAACCCACAACATTTCAGAAAAGTAAAGCCTGACGAGGGAAAATTTTGAAGTTGAGATGGTTTTAGTAGGGAAAGTGCTGTTAAGAGTTCGGAATTTGTCGCTGGTAATTGAATTTTTAACGACTGCCACCACCATCTTAGCGCGATCGTCCCCTTTAACAACAGGGGCGATCGAGAGGAATGCACTATTAATCATGGGATAACCCTACACGCTCATACTATTATAGATTTGAGATGAAAGAATTAAACAATTGGGAAAGACTGATTCTGTAAGGGTTTAGAATTTGCCCGCTTTTGCATTCTTTTTTAAACTGGTATCTGAAACGGGGTTTTTTTAGCGTTTCGGCCTGCAGCAACGAACTATTTTCATGACAAAAAAACTGGTGGATACCAGTCCGTGCCTCCAGCACTAACTATTTTTCTACTCCCGACGTGCGCTAATCAAACAAACCGAGTTTTTGGTTGACTCATTCCTGAAATGACGTATTTTGGCGTTTCAACCCGGTTGCTGCGTCAGTTGTATGTTTCCGATAACGCTATCCAAAGTTATAAGTTTTGCCGGAACTTTAATTGATATCTCCACAAGCAGCTACTTTTGATAGAGTGCAACTTAATTCCGGCTGAGTACAATAAGCATAGTAGGATGCAACTAGCGGAGGCATGGATGATGAACGCAGTTATTGCTACTCTTGGCACTGCTCTTGGACTGAGTTCAATTTTTATCGGTTTGACCCCGGCGGTTCTCGCCCAACAAAGACTGCAACCAGCGCCCCAAAATTCGGAAACGACTTTATCCGGCGACTCCCTCAGGACTGTGGAGGACAGAACCGTAGACTCGGACTACCAAAACTTGATTGGTGAACCAGAAACGGCGGCTAATTCTGCTAGAAGGGAAAGCAGCTTGGGCGACACATTTCGCCTCAAAATCGATGGCCCATTAGAATTTATCACTACTCCTTCGGACGCCCAGCGTCAAGGAAATCCTTTACCTCCCAAACAAACCGACAGTGGCACAGAAGCGGGAGTTCAGCTTCAGCTAGGACTTTAGCAATTTTAAATTAATTCATTTGAAGCAAGCGATCGCGGAACCCAATTTTTGATGGTCGGAATTATTGTGACTGCGATCGCCTTTTTTTATGAGTTTTATCACAAGTTTTGTGCCGTTTCCATCACACCACATCGCCGATTCTCAACAGAAAATTAGGACTATTAAACTTCTGATTCAGCCGGCTAAGCTACATATCTTTACAATATCGTATAAAACTGGCGGTGAAGGTGATGGGAAAGGCTCTACTGCTCGATTATTTGCGGGGGGAGTTGGCGATATCGAATTCTGCGATCGCCGTTGCTCTCCGACACGGTGAACAAGACGCCAGCCAACTGCCGATGGTTCTGTGGCAGTACGGGTTAGTTACACTGGAACAGTTAAATCTGATTTTTGATTGGCTGGAAGCTCAGCCAATTTAGCAATTTAAAATCCTGATTTGAAAAATATGGATATCGGATTGCAGATTTTTGACAAATAAAGCTTGCACAAACGATCGATCGTCGAAAAGTATGGGGTTAAGTCTGGAAGTTGAGGATCGGTCCGATATTTTCCTTTTCGGTAAAACACAAATATCCAGTAGGGACACAGCACTGCTGTGTCCTAATTTTTCTTAGAGATAGAGGTCAGGGACGATATAAAACAAACCCCAGCAACTTTTAGGCGGCCGGGGCTTGTCTTATTTAATTTGGTGGCGGGAAGTGGATTTGAACCACTGACCTTCGGGTTATGAGCCCGACGAGCTACCAGGCTGCTCTATCCCGCGTCGCTTTGTCTCTATCTAGTGGTTTCCAAAAACAAAACCCTGAAACCTTAACGATTACAGGGTTCGCTTGAATTTGGTGGCGGGAAGTGGATTTGAACCACTGACCTTCGGGTTATGAGCCCGACGAGCTACCAGGCTGCTCTATCCCGCGTCGCTTTGTCTGTCTTTCTAATATAAACATATCTTTCTGAAAATAGCAACCCCACAATCAAAAAAACTTTTGAGATTGTGGGAGGGGTTGCTGAAATCGGCTCAGAGTCTCGATCGCACTAAAGCATCGAAACTTCCCCGATTACCTCCAAGCGCTTGAAGTCGCTGAGAGTGAGGTAAGTCTCCGAAAGAGTTTCGGCGATCGTCGGAGTAATCCACCCCAACTGCTTGAGCAAGTGAATCGCCACAGCAAATTGAGCGCGCTTTCCCCCATCCGTCACCTTAATTGCCAAGCCCATGCCTTCGCCAACGCGGCCAATGCACTGCACCCCTTCGGCGCCGGACTTGCTGACCAATTCCCCTTGAGTCAAGCGCATCAGTTCCGTGTCAAATTTGCCCTCACCCGCAACCATCATCGGGTGGTGAGTCATAGCGCGGACAATCCGCTCCATATCCACATTGTTGCCGGAGGCTAACTGAGCGTACAAAGACGCCATTTGCCCCAACTGCAACAGATAGGTAGGAGCGCCGCAGTCGTCGCGAGCGCTGATAAACTCTTCGGCAGGCATTGCCAGCAAGTCAGCCACTTTGCCCAAAATAAGCTGCTGGACGGGATGTTTGCGGCGCAAATAAGTTTCCATAGGCCAGTGCAGTTGCTGACAGACAGCCAGCATTCCGGCGTGTTTGCCGGAGCAGTTGTATTGCAGGGCGCTCTTTTTCCCTTCGGGAATGGGGCATTGAAGTTTAGAGGGGTCAATGTCGCAGCGCCACAGGACGTTAAATACCTGGCGCGATTGCTCGATCGTACCTTGATGGGAACTGCAAATAATCGCTAAATCTCGATCGGTCAATTCGTAGCGTTCTAAAGTGCCAGTCGCCGTCACCGCCAAAGCTTGAAAAGGCTTGAGTGAAGAACGGACAAATGAGGCTGTTTCCGAGTTACCAGCAACAGACAGAACGCGACCGCGGTTGTCGCAGACAGCGGCCTGGGCGCGGTGCCTCGATTCCACAATACCTTCGCGCAGCAGTGTGACTTCAAGTTCGGGAGCTTGGGTTCGTTTTCCCCTTGTCATATCAATTTTAGATTTTAGATTTTAGATTTTAGATTGGGGTTCAGGAAGTTATGAGTTGCGAGCTGCCAGTTAAGAGTTATAAAGTTAATCTTTCTGCGATCGTTTCTCACTCATGCACTCCGTGTGCCCTGTTGGCTGTGCGCGGCAATCTCAAAACTCAAAACTCCCTTCCATTCCCGATTACAAACAACTCCAAGTTAGTCCCCCGGCAACCAGCAATACTGTCAAACCATAAAATGTCTGCCGCAGACGCCTGAGAATTGGTTCTAGTTGGTAGTTGACAATCAACTGGTCTTGAAGCAAAACTTCGGGAGTTTTAGGCCAAGATTGACAATCGTACCAGCCAGACTCTTCGTAGACGACCGTGGGATTTGAAAGGCGCGATCGCACGTAGAACCAACCCAAGTAGAGCCGCAGCAAAGCTAATCCTAGAATAAAACCGGCACCTGCGGCACCGCTGAGGACAAACTGAGCTGGATACTTGACAGGAGCAAAGCTAGAAGCAGCTATCGGCACCGATACCAAGCAACTCCAAGCCCAGACCCAAGCTAGTTTTGCCAGGTATCCGGGCCAATTGAGTGTTACCCAGCTAAAAAACCAGGATTCTTTAAGTTCTTGGTATTCATTGATCGGTCGCTGTTCTTGCGGAACGGGACAAATAGAAGCAGAAACGTTTTTCACATTAGCCATCCTCACGGCGCGGGGGAAAAGTCAATGCGTTCGGCGTGTCCCCAGAACGCTTCTAAATTGTAGAACTCCCGCTCTTGAGGCTTCAAAATGTGAATTATCGCGTCGCCGTAGTCCATGACGACCCAACTAGCGTCTGATAGGCCTTGTGTACGCAGTGGCAAGCGTTGCCACTCTTCTTCCACTTGGTCTGCTATCGCTTGGGAGATGGCTCGTACCTGGACGTTGGAAAATCCGGTGACGATCGCAAAGTAGTCTGCCAAGTAGCATACTTCTGACACCCGGAGCAATACAATGTCTACTGCTTTGCGGTCATCGGCTGCTTGGGCAACGGTCATGATCAGGCCGCGAGCTTCGTCTGGGGAGGTGTTGTCCGTTGCTGTAGACTGAGCCCTGGAGTATTCGAGTTGAGTTAGATCTGACATTAAGGGTTTAAGTTCCTAATTGATACGGTAAGGAAGAATGGGTGCGCTATGAGGGATGGGTTGTTGGCAGTTTGAGACGGGAAATAGGAGTTAGGTTGAAGCCAAAAGTAAGGACAGGATTGCTGATAAATTTTACTTTTAACTTGTGATTTGTTCGATCGACTTCTCCGTCGAATTTCCTGTTTCCGGCGATCGAGCCATTTGCAGCGCCCAATTGCGCGTAAGTACGGTGCGGGGGTGGATGTAGCAGCGAGTTTCTAGCAAATATTTAAGAGAATAATCGCTAGTTTGCCACACGGCTGCATAAAGATTTTGCAAGCTTGCCTCGCGCAGTGCTTCTAGTTGGGCTGTGTTGCCGCGGCTCGGCTCTATAGTGTCTGCTATGAATACGGTACAACTGAGCTGGCTCATGTTTGGTCTGCCGAGGGTGTGATTGGCGATTGCGTCCAATATTTCTCGATCGACCACCCCGAATTCGTCTCTGGCGACGATCGCGCTTGCGTCTGCGTGCAGCAAATGCGGGTGTGCTTCCAACACTGAGTCTAACTCTAAACCTTCCGCCCTTGCCATTTCCAGCAGCAGTTGAGGTTTGAAGTATTTTGCCAAATCGTGCAACAAACCGGCCGATCGGGCTTTTGCTTCGTCGAGGCCGTAATGGCGAGCCAAGTCACCTGCTACCTGTTCGACTCCGAGGATGTGTTTGATGCGGGCAGCGGGAACGCGGTCACAGAGCCAAGCTAGGACATTTTCGCGCGCGGGTGCAAGTGTCAAATATTAACTCCAAAATTGTATAGTTTATTTTATTTTAGCGTTTTCTTCTCATTGTCTGGGTTATATCCAAGTCTCGATCCCCCTCGTATCCCCCAAAACATCGGGGGACGAAACAATTCTCTTATCCCCGTCTTATTAAAGGCTGCTAAGGGAGCTCCGGGGAAAGAAAACACGCCCTAGTCTATCTGTTAGAGACATTTTATTTTTTTGATATGTCTGATGGATTGGCTGTTTTCTGTAATTATTTCATTTGTTCTACTTTTAGTCAGTGCCATCAAAGGTTTTTTTTAGTTGCTCCACTTCTGGCTTCGATGGTAATTTTGATTGCCATTTTGTTGAAAAGGGGATTTCCGCTAAAAAGCTTAATCGAAATGGCTGTTGTTGGCAGTCAAAAATCTTTTTCTGTTATCGCTATTTTACTTTTAATTGGTGCAGTAATGGCTGCCTCGATGGCTGCGGCGACAGTTCCGGTTTTGGTAGATTGGGGAATTATATCGATCGACGCTCACTATTTTATTTTTGAGGCATTTATCTTAACGAGCGTTATTTCTGTACTGCTCTGAACATCTTTTGGCACTGTACAGCACGCGCGGTTTCAAGCGCCGATCTTATTTTGGCAGCGGTGCCAATATTTTCTCACCATGACTCGCTGCAACGGCCGCAAATAAAGCTTCATAATGATTCAAAGCTTCCTCAAATCCGTAATTCTCCACGGCATAATTTCTGCCTTGCTCGCCCAACGCATCCACCCGATCGGGATTTAAGTACAAATCTTCAACTGCATCTGCCAAAGCCTGGGAATCTTCCGGCGCTACCACCACCCCGCCACCGCTTTGCTGCACTGCTTTCTGGGCCGTACCAGTTTCAGGAACCGAGGCCAAAATTGCCCTGCCGCTGGCGAGAATTACTTGGATTTTCGAAGGCATATTGAAGTTAGTAACGCGGCGCTTTTGTACGACTAAACTAACATCAGCAGCAGCTAATAATTCGGGCAATTTTTCTCGCGGTTCAAATGGCAGCAACATTACATTATTAGCTTTGTAAGTTTCGCAATCTTTTTGCAAGCGCGCCAAGGCTGTTGATTCCCCCACAATTACAAAAGCGATTTCGGTTATGTGTTTCAAACGAGCCGCTGCTTGGACAACTGTTTGCAAGCCTTGAGTTAGGGCAATATTGCCAGCATACAGAACGACAAATTTGCCCTTGAGTTTGTGAGTTTCTCGAAATGAGTTACTTTCCTTGGGTAAGGGGCGAATGAAATTGACATCAACCCAATTGGGAACGCAAACTATTTTTTCGGGGGGTACTCCCTGAGAATGCAATTTTTTGACAAAACCGCTGTCGATGACGCTGACTTGGCTGGCTGTGCTGTAGGCCAATTTTTCCAAAGCGTCAGCAATGCGAACTAGCAGTCCGTTTTTTTTGACCAAGCCGACGCGCACGGCTGCTTCTGAGACGATATCCTGAACGTTGAGAACGATCGGGCAAGCGCGAATCCAGCCGTAAAAGGCGACTGGGACGCAAATCGGTAAAGGAGGCATGGTCGAGAAAATCACGTCGGGACGCCAGCCTCTGAAGGCTTGGACGGCGCTGGAGACGACAAAACTGCCGTCTAGTAAAAGTCTGTCTAGGAGGGTGGGGTGGGGGCCGTTGACGCGCAGATAGCTGCGCTGAATTGTGACGCCGTTGTGTTGTTCGGTGAGGTAAAATTTGCCCTCATATTGCGGATAAATCCGGCGCTGGGGATAGTTGGGCATTCCTGTGACGACTCGGACTTGGTGCCCGCGCTTGACTAGGCCTTGCGCTAGTTCTGTCATCAGGGGGGCAATGCCGATCGGCTCTGGATAGTAGTTATAGGAATAAATTAGAATACGCATAATATTTAGTTTGAAGCAAATTGTCCTGCTGTCGCGTGCATCGAGCCTGCACCCGGTGAATTGCAGAGGATGTGGTTGGGTTCCCGGTAGCACAACAGGGGGCGACGTTAGGATCTCTTCCACCTGAGCGAAAGAAGCCGCCCTGACCGGGCGGGTATCGCGCCATCAAGTAATATTTTTGCGCATTACCAGGCAGTTGCGGCGATCGTCGGTACGGATATACCGAAGCTCGTCTGTGAGCTTGTACATGAACACCAGTCCCCTTTCTCCTTCTCTGTCCAAGGGATCGCGCTGCTCTTGCATGATCGAGTGCAGCTTTGCTTCTAAGTTGAAGGGTTGACCCCTGTCCCAAATCCTAATTTCTAAGTAATCGGCAAACACTTTTACCTCAATGTCTATGGGCGTCGCGGGGGGCAAGTTCTGGTGAGCGTGGCGGACAGCGTTTGTAAAGCCTTCGTTGATTATCAGCCGGCACTGCCACCAGAAATCCGCTGGTATCATGGGCAAAACGATATTCTCCAACCATTCCAAAACGGATGTTAAAGCCTTCAGGTCTGTTTCAACCTGAAGGTGCGACTCGGCCTTTGGTTGCTTGTCTTTCATCTTTCTTCCCCCTGGTCGGCCCCCACCACCGCTGTACTCAGCGCCGGAGGGAGAGCAAAAGGAGGGCAAGGTCTTGGCAACATATTAGTTAAGTCAAGCTTGAGTTGAAGAAGCCCGTTTTGCCTCAAGGTGAGCATTCCTTTCGCACCATTTACTCGCACAGCAAATGAGAGACTTCCGATACTGTAACCCGCCTCGGTAGGGCGTTTAAATAGGGAAAATTCCCGAGTCAGCTTGCGAGGCAGTGATTTGAGCTTGAACCGTGTTAGCAGTCGGTACTTTTCTAAACACAGGTGAGTTCTTCTCGTGCTCGAAAATCATGCTGGGATCATTCGAGTAGAACCTCGAAGTCGCAAATTGCTAATTATTAATGCTCTGATTGCAGAGCTGGCAACTAGCTGCGCATTTTCTGGGCGTGTGAATTTTAACACTTAATGCTAACGTAGCTATCGCTAGCGATCGTCTGCTTGACTAAGTATCAAGTTCGAGTTCCCGCCGCCCGTCCCCAACAGCACCTGAAAGTTCAGGGGTGGGTTGTTGAGGGTTCCTAGACAGCGCCGCTATTTTTGTTAAACAGGACTGTTACAGTTTTAACAATTAGTTTGAGGTCATACACCAGGCTCCAGTTTTGTTGGTATTTTAAGTCTAAACGGATGACATCTTCAAAATCGCGGACTTGAGAGCGACCGTTGACTTGCCATTCCCCGGTCATCCCGGGTTTGACATCCAAACGCTGCCACTGAGGGACTTCGTAGCGCTCAACTTCGTCTGGGGTAGGCGGTCTAGTGCCGACTAGACTCATTTCGCCTTTGAGCACGTTCCAAAACTGCGGCAGTTCGTCGAGACTGGTCTTGCGCAAGATGCGCCCGACTTTGGTAATCCGCGGGTCGTTGTCATTTTTGAAAAATGCGCCAGAAGCTTGGTTTTTGATTTGGTCTTTCATCGCTTCGGCGTTGGTACACATCGATCGAAATTTCCAAATCCGAAATTGCCTGCCCATCCAGCCGCAGCGGGTTTGAGCAAAAAATATCGGGCCTGGATCGTTGATCGTGATGGCTGCGGCTATGGGTACGAGTAAAATTCCTGTAATCATCAAACCAACTATTGCCCCAACGACATCTATCAGCCGCTTCACCCACGATTGCACTGAGGGGTGGGTCATCGGTAGGTGATTGTCCGAGGGATTGGTCTCTGTGGGAGTTGAGGTTGCAGAGGGCTGCTCGATCGTCAGCACTTGATCTAGGCTGGTGAGAGCAAATACTGCCATCACCTGCGGCTTGAGGCTTCGGAGCACCAAGTCGCTGCCGCGCTGTTTGGCAAATTTCAAATTGCTGACTAAAGCACCGATTCCGCTACTGTCGATGAATGTGGTCTGACTGAAGTCTAGGACGATTTTGCTGGGAACGGTGTTTCCAGAGAAAAGTTGCTGGCAGGTTGTCTTGAAGTTTACCGCTTCAAGTACGCTCAAGCGCACGGGTATGTGAACTGAGGGAGTCTCGTCCAAGTACGTAACCCGAAAATCTGCCTCTGGGGTTTGGCTGACCATGAAGTCCTGGTTTCAAATTTCAAGCTGATGTCTTTAGCTTATTCTGTCCTAGCAGCTCCTTCTTAAGCTAGCTTTATACAAACTTTACAAAAACGCCTTAAAACTCGCCCGCCGAGCGTGATATCCAAGGCAAAAATAGACTTGAGTCTACCAGTCGCTGTTTTGGCCCCAAGATTTTTGAACGCAGTCGCTGCCAAACTTTGACATCGGAATCAAGATTTTTGTGGATTCAGGCCGATTAATCTTGTCGTTAATATTTTTTTTGCCTGTCTTGCACATGATAGCCACCGCAGTTAACAGTTAACAGCTAACAGAGAAGTTAACAGTTAACCGTTAACTGCAAAACCCCCGTAACAAGTGTCGGAGGATGAGGTTAAGAATTGTAGACGTTTTCTGACTGGGAAGTTTCGCGGGTGATGGGTTTGACTTTGGCTTTGGCTTTCGCTGCGTTGCGTTTGAGGGCTTGGAGACGAGCTTCGTATTTAGCCCGCTGCTGTTTTTTGGAGGTTTGCTCGATTAAGGTTTTTAAGGCACTGCCGAGGCTTTTGTAGGCGTTTGGGAGTGTGTAGCCGAAGCGGGTGGCCAGGGCGAGGGCTTTTTCGTCGGCGTCTACTGCTTCTTTTAAACTTTTCTCTCCGTTGTTTTTTTGGTAAAGTCTCCAGCCGGAGACGCCGCACAGGGATAGGGCCAGTATTAACAGCAAGCCGTCTTGCACCCAAAGTTCACCGACGGCGCCGCCTAAACCAATGGCGAGGGCTGCCATTTCCCAACCATCTCTGGGGATGGTGTCGTTTTGAATTCTGGCGACTTCGTGCCAAAATAGGAGGTTGCGCTGATCCATTGCTAGCTGTTCCCAGCGGATCAGGTCTATTTGGATTTCTACCTGGTCTTTGCCTATTTCTTCGCTCCGGATCAGGGTAGGATTAACTTCTATTGTTTTTTCTACTGTTACCCAACTTTGGAGTTCTGGGGGCAGTATATTTTTCAAGCGCCGGATCTCACTCATCTCGGCTCTTGCTGTAGAGGTTGCATAGGATGTCATAGCTCCGGCCTATTGATTTTCCAAAGGTTAATATGTGTCTATTTCTGGAGTATAGCAAACCTTGAATCCAAATATAGTCTAGCAACGGGGGTCGATCGACCAATACTTGCAAATTTACTTGATTTTACTCGAAGAGGGCGATCGCAACTGCCGACTCGATCATTTCCTTCGGAGTATTTGGGCGACGGACTGACACTCATCTAAGACATACAGTACCAGTTATCCTCATGCTATTTCTGGCTTCTGCTTCGATCATCTTTTTTGCCAAAAATAGCGTTTTTTGTGAATAACTTATCGCTGTGCGATCGATTTTTATCCCTTGGCTTTCTGCCAGGTTAATTAATTAACCGCTTTCAAGATTCGATAGTAACTTGACCAGGCTTTAAATATTAAATCATAATTTAACCTCAAATATCTTTCGAGTTATGATATATTTTGGTTTGCGGGTTGAGATAGGGACGGGAGGCGTTGCGGAGAACTGTTTAGCCGTTACATAGTTTTTTCAACCTTGATATTTTAAATTTAATTCCACGATTATCCGGCTAAGTATTTTTTGTGATTTTGTGCAAAAAAACTTGCTGCAACTTCTAATCTTTTTTCGATTTTTCGATTACTAAATCCTTTTAATCTGAGTTTTATAGCTTGCACTTTCTTCCATTTTATGATATTTTTATATGTGATTAAATCTTGCAATTCTTCTAGTTGTTCCTCTATCTTATCTTTTTTGAGCGTTGCTAATTAACGGTATGAACCTATTTTTTTTGGAAGTCACAAACTCAACCATAATTAGCTTATGGCAATTGTGAAATCTTCAATTATACCTGTGTTAAGCAACGCCAAATGATTAAAGTGACTTGAGAAGACCGCTTTCTAATTGATAAATGGCTGCCATGATTCCGCTTTCAGGATTTGTAAGCAGGGACTTTTTGACATCTTTCAAGTATTCTACAATGTGTTCCCGCAAAATCGGTCTTTCTACTTTGACTGTGTGATTGTAATCCCACAAATCCCAAATGATAATTCCGATGCCGACAATCGGGTCGATTAAACTTACTCCCAACTGACTAGCAACTGTACCGCCTGTTTTTGTGGCTACCTTGGCGGCGGCTTTGCTGGCAACTTTTGCGGTAACTTTACTACCAACTTTAGCTGCGACTCCCAAAATTAAGGGTTTAGCAACCAAGTAACCGCTACCGCCAACTAATACTTTTAATGATAAATTCGAGACGTTTCCTTTGTCGCTAATTGTGGTGGCAATATCGTTCAGGTATTTGTCCCACTGTACTTGCGGTATATTATAATTGTTTTGAACAACTTTCACATTCTTGCTAACTTCTGATATGTACAAATTAGCAGTATCTTGAGTGATTAATTGAAATCGCAGTTGAGCGTTTTTTGGCACCAGCACGCGGTTAGCAAATTCTCTTTGAAAGTCTTCGGTTAATTTTTCGGAAACAGCACGAGAAGCTGCTGTCATATCAAACCTGTTGAGTACGGCTGATTTCACGAAATTAAAAGGTACGGTAAACTCCATCTTTTTTTGATTGAAGTAATCGAAGTACCAATCGAGGAAACTGTTGTCAACCCTTGCAATTACTTCTGTTTCCCATTTGTCCAATTCTTTAGATGCGAAAGTTTCGGCTGTTGTATGGGATTGTTGGATGGCGTTTTTAACGTCTTGGTTGACTTTGCTAAAATCGTGCGGCGGCGAGACTACAACTGCTGTGGTTCCGGTATTTGTTAGTGACTGGGAAATTAGAAAGTTACCGCATAGGGGAATGATGACTACTAAAATTACGATCGTCCAAATCATCGGTGTGACAGTTTTGATAAACTGACCGATAACTCTGAGACGTTCTGTTTTCTCTGAATAGCTAATTTCTTCCTTGTCTTGACTCATGGCGGTTTCTCAACTGATGAGAGTTGGGCTAGTTTCGATTATAGGCGATCGTACCTGCGATCGTGTTACGGGCCTGTGGCCTGAGATTCTGGAAAGGTTGGGGAAAAGTGCGCCCTTTCATCCCTGACTGTATAATAGTCATAGCCTTAGTTATAGCTCAGGTACTGACTTCCCCAAAAGTATAAAAAAACATGGTTCACAAAATAGCTCTATTTAATCACAAGGGCGGCGTTAGCAAAACAACCACTACATTTAATCTAGGATGGATGTTAGCCACGAAGGGAAAAAAAGTAATAATAGTGGATGCCGATCCGCAATGTAACCTCACAGCTATGGTTTTGGAATTTTCAACTAAGGAAGATATAGAGGGGTTATATAAAAAAGAACAGAATATTAAATCAGGCTTAGCACCTGCATTTGAATCAAGGCCTAAGCTAATTGAGGCTGTAGATTGTTTGCCAGTAGAAGGGTGCGATGGTTTGTTGTTATTGCCCGGTCATGTGGGATTTGCTGAATATGAGGTAACATTAGGCATTGCACAAGAGCTAGGCGGTTCAATTCAAACACTGCAAAACTTACCTGGTTCAATTTCATACCTTTTGCAGAAAACAGCAGATAAGTTTAAGGCTGATTATATTTTGATTGATATGAGTCCAATTTTAAGCTCAATCAATCAGAACCTGCTGATGACCAGTGATTTTTTTATACTTCCTACCAGTCCAGACTTCTTTTCAATAATGGCGATCCATTCTTTGGCAAAAATTTTGCCAAAATGGTATGCTTGGGCTCAAAAAGCTTCAGAAATGAGGCTTTTGAAAGATGCCGCCTATCCATTTCCCAAAGTTACACCGCGCTTGCTTGGGACTATTGTTCAAAAGTATAGAATCAGATATGGAGAGGCTGCGGCGGATTTTCAGAAGTGGATTGATGCAATTGAAGAAGCTGTCTCCACTAAATTAGTGCCATCTTTGCAAAAAAACAATATGCTGCTAACCGATGAAATGTATGGTTCTCAAAGAATTAAAAGTGATTTTTGCCTTACCCAAATTTCTGATTTTAATTCCTTGATTGCTAAGTCTCTACATCATAAAACACCTATTTTTGCTCTCACACCCGCTCAAATAGGGCAAACTGGTCCAATTTTAAGAAACACTCTAAAAGCACAAGATAAGTTCAAAATTACTTTTGATAAGCTAGCAGATAAAATTATTGGGTTAACTGCCAATGCAGTCAGCGATTGATCTATTTCGCCTCAGTATGGCTCGCGTTCGGGATCTGATTGCTGTGCATAATTCTCTAAAAGCTCAAGCTAGCAGTGTTTTGGATCTTTCCGATATGCTGAGAGCTGCACTTGTTCTAGCGGTTAGCGCTTTGGACTACTATATCCATGAAGTTGTCAGGATAGGAATGTTAGAAATTCATGGGGGGCAACGTCCTGAGCCGCAAGCATTCTCGCGGTTTCAGATTTCACTGGGTAGCGCTCGTGCAGGTATAAACGCAGGCCAAAATATTGATTCCTGGTTAAAAGATGAAATTCGTCAACGCCACAGCTACAAAAGTTTTCAACAACCAGAGGCTATAGCTGATGCTATTCGGCTGATTTGCGATAAAAAGTTGTGGGAAGAAGTCTCTACTAACATGAGTAGGCCTGCTAGAGATATAAAACAGCAATTAAATCGGATTGTCGATCGCCGAAATAAGATAGCACATGAAGCAGATATAGATCCTTCATACCCAATAGGCGATCGCTGGCCTATTGATGAACTATTAGTTAATGAAGCGGTTGATTTTATTGAGCAAGTTGTTGAGAGCATACACAACATTTTGTAACCCGCGATGATTAAATAAAAAAGCGATCGCACTCTTCATCCGCGTTAATCTGCGTTAATCTGCCTGTATCAGCGGTTCATAAAAAAAGAAAAGAGCGATCGCCCTTTAACCCTCCCTCAAACTCGATCGTCCTTGATGCTAAACATCAGCCGCAGGTAAAGGAATCTCATCGCCGCACTCATAAGCAGTCTCTACCCACAATTCCCTAGCTTCCTGAATATTATCCATCGCTTCCGACAAAGTTTCCCCCACAGACATACAACCCGGAAGGTTTTTTATTATGGCTGTATAACCTTCAGATTCTGGATAAAAACTGATAGCATATTTCAGGCTCAAGTAATAATCCAGAGATTTAAAATTGACTTTCATCCGCGTTCATCTGCGTCAATCTGCCTTCATCAGCGGTTCCAAAAAAAATAAGGTGAGCAAAGCCCACCCTACTATCTTACTAAAAACGATTAAACCTTCGCTTCATTCTTCACCAAATTACCCCAACCCAAATCCTTCAGCGAATTATTCCGGCGCAGCGGACGAGTCACCAACTCCAGAATATCCCGCGCATTACCAAAGCCGTGAATCTGAGCAAAAGTAAACTCAACAGACCACTTAGTATTAATCCCCCGCGCTTCCAAAGGATTAGCGTGAGCCATACCAGTAATCACCAAATCAATATTTTGCTCGTAAATCCGCTGCAACTGATTGTAATTGTCTGGTTTCTCCACAATCCGAGGAGTAGGAACTCCCATCTCGTGACAAGTCTTTTCTAACAAAGCCAACTCGGCCGCCTGATAGCGCTTGTCCATGTAAGGAATGCCGATTTCCGGGCAAGTCATGCCGCAGCGAATCAAGAAACGTGCTAAAGAAATCTCCAGCAAATTGTCACCCATAAAGAAGACAGATTTGCCGCGAATTATTTGCAGGTAATCTTCCAAGCCAGCCCAAATTTGCGCTTCCCGTTCGTCCAAACCTTTTGGTTCAATTCCCAACACTGAGCAAATCTTTTCAATCCAAGCGCGAGTTCCGTCAGGGCCGATCGGGAATGGCGCACCAATTAGCTTACACTTGCGGCGGCGCATCAACGTAGAAGCAGTACGCGACAAGAACGGATTCATGCCAGATACATAATAGCCTTCTTCCAATACTGGCAATTCAGTGTAGCGCTTGGAAGGAAGCCAACCGGAAACTTTGATTCCTTGCTTCTTCAATTCTAGAGTTAGCTGAGTAACAACCGGATCTGGCAAAGAACCAAAAAGTACCAGCGGTGTGTGCTTGACATATTCCGATTCATCTGCTGCAACTTCCTCTTTTTTCTTACCGAAATTCAGCAGTTGAGAGATAGCATTGCGTTCTTGTTTCTGAGATTCCATCACGGGCGCTTTCTCAGGGCATTTAGCAGCCATAGCTGCCAAAACGGTATCTTCCCCTTGAGTAAAAGCGTAATCCAAACCGTTAGCGCGCGCTGTGACGATGGGAATGCCAATTTCTGCTTCGAGTTTCGGCGCTAACCCTTCCAAATCCATCTTGATGATTTCGGTGGTGCAAGTGCCGATCCAGACAATTACACTGGGGTTACGATCGCGCTTAATTTGCAAGCACAGCCGCTTCAACTCATCATAATCGTTTAACTGAGCGGAAATATCGCCCTCTTCCAACTCAGCCATCGCATAGCGAGGCTCAGCAAAAATCATCACGCCCATTGCGTTTTGCAAGAAATAGCCGCAAGTCTTGGTACCGATGACCAAGAAAAAGCTATCTTCAATTTTTTGATAAAGCCAAGCTACGCAGCTAATCGGACAAAAAGTGTGATAATTGCCTGTTTCGCATTCAAAGTTTAAAGCTTCCGGTTCATTAGTAGTAATAGCAGTCATATTTCAAATGTTCTCCCTTTAAATTGTTTTTAGTCTCGAACAGGACAGGCTCGCTAAGCGAGGAAATACCTGGATTTTGAGATCGCCTCGCTGCTCTCGCGGACGAGAGAAATAGGTTGTTTTCCTCTCAAACGCGAACAGGCACAGGAGCGAAAAAAAATCTGTTTTTTGCGATCGCGCTGAAGCAGCGAACAATAATAGAAATACCTGGTTTTTGCGTAATTCCCCTGAAAAATAGATGCAGCCCACTCAATATTTCCGCAGCAGTCGCAGCATCCAAAATTTGAGCTAAAAAATTCTGCGTGAGGGCCTATAATCCCTCACAGCAGGGATTTAGTGTTTTTCAACTCGCTAAGCCAAAAAGCCTTTTGGCAGTTGTGAGTTTGAGCTAATTAAAAAATTAACAGCTCGCAACTCACAACTCACAAATAGAGCGGGAAACTTTAAGACTAGGAGAGACGCGGGCGATCGCAACAACCTCACTTAAAATCCGACAAAAAGCCCGAAATTTCTTCATCCTCATCGTCGGAATCCAAATCGCCGAGACCTAAAGCATCTAAATCATCTTCGTCAGGATCTCCGGTAGTTGCTTCCCCCAGATCGTCAAGTCCGAGATCGTCGAGGTCATCGTCATCAGATACAGAGAAATCGTCAATACCGTCTTCGTCCAAGTCGCCCAGATCCATGTCTAGGTCATCTGAGGTCGCTGTCCCAAACGGATCGGGTATTTCTTCCGCGACAAAATCTTCATCTTCTTCCCCAAACGGATCGGATATCCCCGCTTCGAGATCCCCAGAGGTCAAAGTCCCAAATTGTGAGGATGCTTCTTCATCGTCATCGCCGAGGTCCAGACCGCCCAAAGCCGAGGCTTCTTCTTCATCGTCATCGCCGAGGCCGAGACCGTCCAAAGCCGAGGCTTCTTCTTCATCGTCATCGCCGAGGTCGAGACCGCCCAAACCCAAGGCTTCTTCTTCATCGTCGTCGCCGAGGTCGAAGTCAGATACGACATCTTCCTCGTCGTCGCCGAGGTCGAAGTCAGATACCACGTCTTCCTCATCGTCACCCATATCGAAGTCAGATACCGCGTCTTCCTCATCGTCGCCGAGGTCGAGACCGTCCAAAGCCGAGGCTTCTTCCTCATCTTCGTCCAGGTCGAAGTCGGAGACTGCTTCTTCCTCATCGTCGTCCAGGTCGAAGTCGGAGACTGCTTCTTCCTCGTCATCGCCCAGATCGAAGTCGGAGACTGCTTCTTCCTCGTCATCGCCCAGGTCGAAGTCAGAGACTGCTTCTTCCTCAAACTCATCGAAGGATTCATCGTCGGAGCTCAGTGCTGACGCAGCAGCAGCCAGACCGGCCGCTCCGGCGACTCCAGCGACTACTCCGGCTGCTGCTAAGCCCGCACCGCCTAATTTATTAGATTGGGCTTCAGCGGGTGCAGAAGTTGCAGTTTGAGCCGCTGCGGGTGCAGCAGTTACTGTTTGAGTCGCTGCGGGCGCAGCAGTTGCAGTTTGAGCCGCTGCGGGCGCAGCAGTTGCTGTTTGAGCCGCTGCGGGTGCAGAAGTTGCAGTTTGAGCCGCTGCGGGTGCAGCAGTTGCTGTTTGAGTCGCTGCGGGCGCAGCAGTTGCAGTTTGAGCCGCTGCGGGCGCAGCAGTTGCAGTTTGAGCCGCTGCGGGTGCAGCAGTTGTTGGAGTTTGAGTGGCCGTTTGTTGCGCCGTACTTGAGGGCATACCCAGGGCGATGTCCGGGTCAAAATTTAGCCCCAACACTTCGATCAGGCTGTCTGCATCCGCCTTCAGTTTTGAGAAGGGCAGCATTAATTGCTGGAGTTCCGGCTCCAGGGCAGCCGCAATTCCCAGGATGAGGTAAGAAACAGGCCTTTTCCCGCCGTCGGGTGTGGCGACCGTGTTCTCAGCCGTCATGTGCAGGAGCAGCCAAGCCCGATTAACCTGGTAGTAGTCCAACCACTTCTGTTTGAGAGCAACTGAAAAAGTATCAAAAAAAGCCATAACCTCTTTATCCTCATCCTGATCGCTAGACCTATTAAACCATCATCAGGTCTAGCTCATCTTCCTCCTTCTTGACCACTGGTTGCACTGGATTTAGGTAAAAATCTGATAGCAGCGAGAATAATTCGCGATCGGGCGTGTCGTTGGGCACTACTCCTTCGGGCATGGCCAAAATCTGGTCGGCGATGTTGAGGTAGTAATCGCACACGTAGTTGAGGGAAGGATCGCTCTCGGCCATCTCAAACAATGTTTTGCCTTTAACGCGAGAAACGCGAATGTCTTCAATCAAGGGCAGCACTTCCAGCACCGGCATCGGTACAGAGTCAATGTACTTGTCGATCAAGTCGCGCTTTGAGGTGCGGTTGCCAATTAAACCGGCGAGCCGCAACGGGTGAGTGCGGGCTTTTTCGCGGACTGAGGCGGCGATGCGGTTGGCTGCAAATAAAGCGTCGAACCCGTTGTCGGTAACAATCATGCAGTAGTCGGCGTAGTTCAAAGGGGCAGCAAAACCGCCGCACACTACGTCGCCGAGCACGTCGAACAGGATGATGTCGTATTCGTCGAAGGCATTTAGTTCTTTGAGCAGTTTGACTGTTTCGCCGACTACATAGCCGCCGCAGCCAGCTCCTGCGGGAGGGCCGCCTGCTTCTACGCAGTCAACGCCGCCATAGCCTTTGTAAATGACATCTTCGGGCCAAACGTCTTCGTAGTGATAGTCCTTTTCCTGAAGGGTGTCAATAATTGTCGGGATCAAGAAGCCAGTGAGGGTAAATGTGCTGTCGTGCTTTGGATCGCAACCGATTTGCAAAACTTTTTTGCCGCGCTTGGCTAGGGCAACGGAGATGTTGCAGCTTGTTGTCGATTTGCCAATTCCACCTTTTCCGTAAACTGCGAGTTTCACTCTTTGTTCTCCTATAGGTTTCTATCAAAACTATGAGGGCTGGGGTTTGATGCTTTTTTTCGATCGCCCAACTGCAATAGCTCAATTGCACTAGCCGACGTTGCAATAGCCCAACTGCAATGCCCTTACTGTCAGTCGATTTGAGATTTCAGATTTTAGATTGACTCCACAGATGAATCTGGGGCTTCTCCCTAATGTCTAAAATTTTTCGCTCTCGACGACTTTTGTTTGGGGCTTGTATCCGTCTTTGGGGTAGGCCAATTTTCGAGCCTGCCCTAAGTCACCTCGTTGAAAGCATTATTAGCTAACTTGCGATGAAAAGAAAGGGGGCGTCTAAATGAAAATGCTAGTAAATTTGTTTATTTTGCACTTTTGGGAATCTTAACTGGTTTTTTGAACTAAAAATCTATTTTTATAATCTTTTTAGATTTTTAATTAATTTTAAGATACTTTTTTAATATAAAGAGGTACAAAAACAAAATAAAAATAAAACAAAAATTAACTTCTCAAACAATCTGGGCTTTTGGCTTTGGGGCTGGGATGCAGGCAGTTGATGGCTTGTGCGGGTAACTTGAACGGGCACAAAGGGGCTAGTGGATGAGGTAAACGGGAGAGTGAGTTCGGCCAAGTTGGATGGGGGGAGGGCAAAGTGATGTTAGCTTTCGGCTGTTGGGCGTGATTTTGCTGGGGTTTTTAGTGTTGTGTAAAAAATTGTGAATTTTTAGGAATTGGTGGGAGATTGGGGGAGGGGAAGAGGAGGAGAGGGGGACTGTGGGGCTGTGGGAGAATATTATTTTTTCCCAATGAGGTAGAGTCGAGAGAAGGTATTACCATCTTCTCCCTCCGATTCGGAACCGTGCTTGCGACTTTAACCGCACACAGCTACTCGGGTGTACTCTTGTCATTTGAGGGCTTCCCCTTCTTTCCGACTTGCTTGAGATTTCTTTCCTGAAGATAGGAGTTCCAGGTTATGTTTCCTGATTGATTCCAAGTCGGTTTTAGTTTTAACATCGTGACAATACCGATGCAATAGTTGAAGATTTTTGTACTCATCCTTACCTCCAATGGCTCTGGGGACGATATGGTCAACTTCCATTACATCTTCGTTTCTGAAAATAAGTTCGCAATGAGGGCATTTCCCTTTCTGCCATTTCAGGAGTTTTGATACCGAACTCGGCAAATCAGGATTTTCCCCCAATCTTGAACTCCAATAAACTAGGTCTCCGTCGTAGAGACTTTTATCCCCTTTAACTTTCCCATAGTCGGTGCTGCTACACTCGAATTCTCTATGCTTTAGTAACCGAAGGGGGTTCGCTCCCTCTTTTCTGGTTGAGAATACCCAGTTATTTCCGCCAATGGAGGCCAATATAGTAGGTGTCCTGCATTGATATTTCCACAACGGAGTTTTGCCCAACCTCGAAGTTTCAGGTATGTGAGGTGATCTTATTTTTGAAGTTCTCCAACGGTTCTTGCGTCAGAGTTTGTATAGAAAGAAGTCCATCCCTTATCACAGGGTTTAAGTCTCTAATTAACGCCGATAGTGGCGATGACCTGTGTTTTTTGATGATTGTTCCTATTTCCTCTTGGTGAGCCTTACTTGACTTCTTATTGGGCGTGATGAGTGTGTTAAAACCTAAGATCTCACCTTAATCAATATTTTCACGCAACTTGCTTTGAATTCTGAGCAGACAATTATTGTCGTCATTGATTGTTCTTTTTTAATAAAAACTGAAAAAAAATGATGAAAAAGCTTATTTTTATAATAGCATAGCTGGCAAAGCCCAACAGTGACTGGAAATTTCTGTAATTTTTATTGTCGAAGTATATACTCATTTATTAATTAGTTTAAGTGTGCAACAAACTCCCTCCCGTCCTCAAACAGAACTACCGAAAAAGCCCGAACACATACAAAGAAAAAGTTGGTCAAAAATTAGCGCACAAAACAGGTAACTGAAACCTCAAATCCTGATATAACAAGAGTTGACTGCTATGCCAAACATTTAAAAAATACTCGTTATTTTTGCCAAAATCTGTGCGTTATTTAGTGCTGATGGCTATTATTACCGTTCTAAATTCTGGGAGACTGTACGGGAGTTAAATTTAGATTTAATTGACAAATTAAGAGTTGATGCTGACCTCCGTTATCTATACAGGTTAACAAAAAAAACTGGGCGAACCTCGTAAATATGATGGTAAATTTGACTGCCAGGATTTGAGTCGCCTAAATTTTGTTCAAAAAATAAAACCGGGCTTTTCACTCTATACATTAGTGGAAGGCGAGTTGTTATTTAAATGGCCAAATTTGTTTGGCTTGTATTTCTGAGATTCAAGCCAACGGGAAAATCAAAAATACTTTATTATTTAGCACTGATATTAATCTATCTCCTGAACGAATTATTGAATAAGATCGGGCGCGTTTTCAAATTGAATTTATTTTCCGCGATCCCAAACAATTTATGGGTTTATCTGATTGCCAATCTCCTCATCCCCAACGGCTTGATTGTCATTTTAATGCCAGTTTAACTTCACTTAATTTAGCAAAAAATCGGGCTGACAATTGTTACTTATCAAGTCAGCAATTTGTGTTTTCGATCGGTTCTTATAAACGTCTGCAACTCAATCAGCATCTGCTTTCTACTTTTATTAATAAGTTAGATTTAGACCCAAATTTGATTTTAAATCAGCCTAACTTTCCTGAACTCCTATCCTATGGTACTCTGGCTGCTTAAAAACTGTCCGAAGTATTGATTTAAAAGCTAATCTAATAAATACTCGGGAGCTTCAATTGAAAAGAGTGCATTAGCAATATATTCTTTCCTCGCAGGTCAGACTAATTCAATGAAGTTCTAGTAGCAGGCGCTATTATGCGAGTAATTCTCAATTATAATTGGCATAAAAGTTTAACTTGCTGGAAGGAATAAGTTTGGTTTTGCCTCCACGACTTTAGCCATTAGTCATCAGTCAGAAATTAGTGTTTATTAGTCAGCAATTAGTATTTATTAGTCAGATGACGGAAGGAAAAGGGAAGAATATCTAGTATGGCAGTCTTGCCTATTTATTTGCTAAGCTAGAGGTTGCGCTCTGTCATCCATAAACCTTAGATTTATGCACAGGTTATTAACTGGGAAACTGCGAGTAGAGTATTTAAAAATACCGATCGCCAATCTCCCAGCAAATCTATCCGGTACTAAAATTGTACAGCTTACTGACTTTCACTATGACGGGGTGCGGCTGTCGGAATGGTTGCTAGAAGAGGCGATTGCTGCGGCCAATGAAGCTGAACCAGACATGATTTTTTTAACCGGTGACTTTATTACCTACGACCCCGCACCTATTTACGCCTTAGTTCACCGATTGAAAAGCTTGCAAAGTCGATTGGGAATTTACGCGGTTTTGGGCAATCACGACCACTATTGGCCGGGGGCAAAAAAAGAGGTTGCTAATGCTTTAAATAGCGTCGGCATTCGGGTTTTGTACAACGAAGCAATCTATCCTTTCGGGTCAGAATTAGCTTTAGTTGGGTTAGCGGATTTTTGGTCGGGCGATTTTGCGCCTAAACCTGTAATGGCATCAATAAATCCCGCGATTCCTCGGATTGTATTGTCTCACAATCCTGATACTGCTGAAAAGCTGCAAAATTGGCGGATTGATTTGCAGTTGTCTGGTCACACTCACGGCGGTCAAATCGTTATTCCCGGTATCGGGCCTTTGTATGCTTGGGTGAGAAAAATTGGCTTTTTGATTCCTCAACCAATCCGAAAGTTCATTCCTTTTCTGTCGGCTTGCGATCGAGTAGTTACTCACTGGGAATGGGCTAGCGGTTTGCATCAGGTGGGAAGTAATTTGCTGTACGTGAATCGGGGTTTGGGAACTTATTCCCCAGGAAGGCTATTTTGTCCCCCTGAGGTGACAGTAATTACTTTGGTTTGTCAAAATACGTAAAGGCTGGTTTAGGGTGCATACTTTCCCGATAACAAATAATATAGCAGAAGGCAGAAGGAGCTTCGGCTTCGCGAGTGGGTAAAAAAAAGGAATTGGGTACAATTTCTATTATTATTAGCTGGCTTCTCCAAAACGATAGCCTCTGCCGTAGACTGTGTGAATTAGCACAGATTCGCCCGGGGCTTCTATTTTGCGCCGCAGCAGGCGAACTTGAGCTGCTAATACATTGCTGCTGGGTTTTTCTGCTTCATTCCACAAATACTGGTGGATTTGTTCATGTGTTAGCAATTGACCGGGATGGCGCATTAAGTATTCTAACAACTGACATTCTTTTTCTGATAAGTCAATTGTGCGATCGCCCCGATAAGCTAATTGATTGTCGTAGTCTAGCTGTAAATCTGCAACTTGCAGCCGCCCGACAGCAACCTCGGCATCAATAGTAGGAGGCCGCCGCAGTAATGCGCGGACTCTGGCTAGGAGTTCTCGCAGTTCAAAAGGTTTAACTAAATAGTCGTCTGCACCGGCGTCGAGTCCTTGTACGCGATCGTCTACGGTATCTTTGGCGGTGAGAAATAGCACTGGCGTACTCCGTCCTTGCGATCGCAACTTCTGGCAAATTGCCAGTCCGGTTTGTGTCGGCAGCATCCAATCCAAAATTAGCAAATCGTAATTGCCCTGCATGGCTAAATTGCTGCCACTTGCTCCGTCAAATGCCACATCAACTGTATAACCTTCGCGGGTTAAGACTCGACTCAGAGGGTCAGTTAACTCAACTTCATCATCAACTAAAAGAATCCGCATCCTGATTTCAAATTTGAGATTTGAGATTTTAGGTTAAGTAAACTGATTTTTCCTAAATTTTTATGTGTGCAATACTTTCCGTTTCGCTGCAAGCTGCTGCTACCCATTCCTGGATGGCAGGTAGTGCCAAAATTGCATCAGCATAAGCTTTTGCTTCTGAATCTAATTTGACTTCGTAGGTGACAAAACGCAGGACAACGGGGGCAAACATAGCGTCAACAATTGTGAATTTTCCGAACAGCATATTGCCGCCTGTTCCGAATTTTTGGCGGCATTCGCGCCAAATAGCAAAGATGCGATCGATATCTGCTTCTACACCGGGAGTCATCCCTTCTCCCGGATAGCGGTTGTGGCAGTCCATCGGCATATTTTGGCGCAAATTTTGGAACCCCGCGTGCATTTCGGCGCAGATAGAACGGGCGATCGCCCGTTCCGCTACATCGACCGGCCACAAATCATTAGCAAAGCGTTCTGCAACGTATTCGCAAATTGCTAAAGATTCCCACACTTTTAGGTCACCGTCGATTAAAACTGGCACTTTTCCCGAAGGAGAATAGCGCCGAATTTCCTTATGGGTTGTCGGCCAGCCTAAGGGGATTCTCACCTCGGCAAATTGCAGTCCAGCTTGTTTCATCGCCAGCCAAGGACGCAGCGACCAAGAGGAATAATTTTTGTTGCCAATAACAAGTGTCAATTCGGTCATAGTTTAGCCGTCAGTTATTTGCGATCGCCCGTTAAATTTTAAGTTTTAGAGTTGAATACACAATGGCGTGATACACAATGGCATCGCGCGAGTGTCCAGTTCTCTCGACCAGCCTCTGCAAGCATTTTACATTAACAGCCTCCCAGCGTTCCACGTTTTTCTGCAAACTTCGATCGGGTGGCGTCATCGAACACGCTGCATTTCACATAAAATGACAAGCCTGTGACCCTGGGAATGCTGGCGTGGTTAGCAGTAGGTACGGCTACTGTACAGTCCATTTCCTCGTCCTCTAGACCGCCGCCTGAGAGGATTTCATCTACTGTAATTTTCAGGAAATCCGGGTCTACACTGTGAAATTATCCGTCAAATTCTTGACAGTCAAACTCTTGATTTTTTTCCATGCTGACCGCTCTTTAAAAAACTGACTAAATATAATATATACCCAAACAAAGGATCGAGCAATACCGAAATTTATTTTTCGCTATGAACTCTATGTGTTATTCTGAGTTTGGTAAAAGCTGTTTATGCTTGTGCCGCGATCGCGCCCTTCCCAAATTGAGCCATTTACACTCTAAAAATTGACATGATTACTGTTGCACTTCCCAAAGGCGGACTATTAGGAGATAGCATTCGGCTGTTTAAATCGGTTGGATTAGACTTCAGTGCTTTTCTCGATTCTTCTAACCGACAACTTCAAATTTATGACCCTACCGGAACTGCTAAAGCTTTGCTAGTAAGAACGCACGACGTGCCGGTTTATGTGGAATACGGTCAAGCTGATTTGGGGATTGCTGGTTATGATGTTTTGCGGGAAAAAACCCCGAAAGTTGCTAATTTAATTGATTTAAAATTTGGCAAGTGTCGGCTGTCTGTGGCGGTGAAGGGTTCTAGTTCTTATCGACGAACGGTGGATTTGCCTCCTCACGGTAGAGTTGCTTCTAAGTTCGTACACTGTGCCAGAGAATATTTTCACAATTTGAATTTGCCGGTGGAAATTGTGCCGCTTTACGGTTCTGTGGAGTTGGGACCGATTACGGGTATGTCGGAGGCTATTGTGGATTTGGTTTCGACTGGCAAAACTTTGCGAGAAAATGGTTTGGTGGAAATTGATGTTTTGTTTGAAAGTTCGGCTTATTTAATCGGTCATCCTTTGAGTTACCGTTTGAATACGGGGGGGGTTAATGAGTTGATAGGCAAGTTGAGAGAGCAAGTTTTGACGACTGTTTGATAGTCTAAAATTAGAGTTTTCTCATCATACCAATTTAAAAAAGTCTTGCTACAATCCTCAATCTTATACCAATTATCAAAACTCAAAGCGAACAGTAGGGGTACGGCATTGCCGTGTCATACTCCCCGCGCCGGACACGGCATTGCCGTGTCCCTGCTGCAGATGCTCGGGTACTTTTCCGAATTGGTATAGGTTTGTAGGCAGGACTTTAGTGGTTGTGTGCGCTAATAAAGAGGACTGAAGTTTTCACTACGAACGGGAGTATTTTAGCTTCGCTTTTGCTTTGATGTGCGCTAATAAAGAGGACTGAATTACTCACTAGGAACAGGTTCTATTTAGATCATTTCTGAGCTGCTACTTGTAGATATCAAACCTAGTTTTTCCTGGCAGCGGTTTATATAAAAACTGACGACTGTATCAGCAGGGTTTTGTTCGATTAGTTGCTGAAAATATTCCAAGGCGGCGACAAATCTTTCGGATTGCCATCCTTGAATTCCTTTGTCAAATAAAACCTGGGTAAGCTGCTTTGCTTCAGAGTCGGGACAGGAGGCGGCCCAGATTTCGTAGATTTCTATAGCTTGCTGCTTGCCACGCGGAGTTACTCGATCTATCCAGCGATAGTAATAATTGTTCCTTGGCAAATTGCTGTCGGCAGCAGTCGCCCGAGAAGTAGAAATAATAGTCTCCTGTGTTTCCGCTTCCAAATCGCACTTTAATAATAGACTTTCTTTTGAGTTTGAGTTTGGACTTATACCATTTAGAAATTCTCTCGCATGAACGATCGCATTTTCGCTAACAATAATTTGGCAGCCGTATATTTTAGTTAAATTTTCTAGCCTAGAAGCTGTATTGACTACATCGCCGATGACTGTAGAGTCCATCCGGCGATCGGAACCCAAAGTGCCGATCATGCCGATACCTGTGTTAATTCCAGTACCGATATTGACGGGAAATTCTAAATTGTATTTGTGGCGGCTCGCATTAAATTCTCGTAAAGTTTCTTGCATTGCTACTGCGGCTTCTATCGCATCCATAGCGTGAGAATTCGGCTTGTCAAATACTGCCATGATTGCATCGCCTAGGTATTTGTCAATAAACCCGCCGTGGGATGTTATGCAATCGTTCATTTTAGTAAAAAAAGCGTTCAGCCATTCAAAAGTCTCGCGAGCTTCTTGAGATTCTGCGATCGCAGTAAACCCGCGAATGTCGCAAAATAAAATAGTCAGCTCTTCTTCTGTGACATTGCCCAACTGAATAGATTCTATTCCTTGCGGCGCAATTCGTCCGAGAATTTGCTCCGGCACAAATAGCTGAAATTTTTCTGAAAGATATTCGTTTGCCTCCCAAGCTGCGGCGATTTGCTGCTTGCTTTGCTCTCTGACTTGCTGGTTGAATTGGGAAGATACAGCTTGCGCTCGCATTCGACTCAACTGCAAAATATTTTCAACTTTCGCCAGCAGCAAGCGACTGTTAAAAGGCTTTGTCAAATAATCATCGGCCATCATTTCTAAGCCTCTAAGGCGAGAGGTATCGTCATCGAGGGCAGTCAAAAAAATTACCGGTACAGTTTGCAATGCCGTATCCTTTCGCAGGCGATCGCACACATCAAAACCGTCCATCTCCGGCATCATAATATCCAGTAAAATTAAATCAGGTCGAGATGCGCGGGCGAGGGAGAGCGCTTCATCGCCAGATAGTGCTGATACTGTGGCGTATCCTTCCAGGCGCAATAACTCTTCCAGTAAAATCAGATTAGCTGGCTCGTCATCAACCAACATGATGCAGGGCGACTTGTTTGACATGGAATATATATATATTGAATTTAGCTCGGGACTTGCGCGTGGGCTACCTCGAAAACTGGTTAATTCGTATATTTATCGTTACTAAACTCGATATTTTTCGTAGGAACCAAGTTTCTGAGGCAAGTGTGCGCAAGTCCTATAGATATTTATCTACTATTGAGTTTAACCTTTCTTTTTATCAATTATAATAAATGGCAGTGCTGGATTACAAATAATTATTGTTAGCTGAGAAAAGAACGAACAGTAGCGATCGTCAAATTCAAATCCAGCGGCTTGCTCAAATAAGCAGAAGCGCCAGCTTCCAAACATCGATCGCGGTCGCCGGGCATCGCCATCGCCGTCACCGCAATCATCGGTACCGACTGCCAGACAGGATCTGCTTTAACTCGGCGCATCAACTCAAAACCGTCAACATCCGGCAACTGAATGTCCATCAAAATCAAATTCGGCAGCAACTCCGGGGCAGTAGAGGCGGCGAGAAGATCGACCATCGCCTTCCCATCCGCGAGTATCTGTACCTCGTACCCCTCCAATTCCATCACCTCAGAAATTAACATTTGGTTAAAAGGCTGGTCTTCGACAACCAAAATCCGCTTTCTGCCAATTCGTAAAGCAATCCCAGAAGCAGGGACTGGCTTGGAATCCAAGGCACAAGAAGCAAAGTTTCCTAACTCTTGACGCATCTCCGTCAAAGGCAGCCAAACGCGGAAAACACTTCCCCGATCGCAAACTGATTGAAAAGAAACAGTCCCCCCGTGCAATTCTGCCAGTCGCTTCGTCAAAGCCAAACCCAAACCTGTACCTTCGTGGCGCCTAGTCAGCGAAGAATCCACCTGTTGAAAAGGTCGAAATAGCAAGTGCCAGCGGTCTTGAGGAATGCCGATGCCGGAGTCTTTCACCTCAAAACACAAATAAGGAGTGCTGGCATTTACAGGAGAACAATCCGGCCGATAGTCGTCGTTTATTTCGCTGCCATAGGCCAGACGCCCGATGAGTTTAACTTGTCCCTGCTCGGGGGTAAATTTAATGGCATTGGAAAGTAAATTGATCGCAATTTGTCGCATTCGCCGTTCGTCGAGCCAAACTTTAGTAATGCGATAGTCGAGTTCTAAAGATAAAGCTATCCGCTTTTTGTCTGCCCGAGGCTGCATCATTTTCAAACAGTCGGTCGCGAGTTCGTGAACGCGAACCGGCTGTAAGTTTAGTTCTACTTTCCCGGCTTCTATTTTAGAAAGATCCAGAATATCGTTGATTAGCTGCAACAAGTGCTGGCCGCTTTTTTCGATCAGTTCTACATAGTTGATTTGTCGATCGTTCAAGGGTCCGGCAAATTGCCGCAGCAGCAAGTCAGAAAAGCCGAGAATGCTGTTGAGAGGCGTCCGCAATTCGTGAGACATCGAGGCTAAAAACTCGGATTTCAACTGAGAAGAATACTCTAATTGTTTGTTAACTTGGCGCAGATTTTCTTGTGTCTGAGTCCGCTCGATCGCCGCCCCCAGAGTCCGGCAAGCAGCCTCCAGCACTTCTTGGTTGAGGGCGGTTTGCAGTTTTTTGACGTTGCGCGACTCCAGCGTCAGTACGCCGATAATCGTGCCGTTGGTAGCTGCGATCGGAAAAATGCCCAGTTGTCCGATTCCCGGATGCCGAAATTCCGGCACGGCATTGGGATGTTGGGCATAATCCTCGACGAACAAAGGTTTACCAGTTTTCACTACTTCCCACAGCAAACCTATGCCGTAGGGAATACCTTTGTCGAGCAATTCTTGCATTCCTGCGGCGACTGGTTCCCCGTAAGTAGCCAGAAATTCACTAGAAACTTGGTTGTAAATCGCCGCCGCAAACCGATCGTTTCCCTTGCCGCTAATCACCTTGACATCTCCGAAAGATGCATTCATTGCCTCTACCAGATAGGTGAGGGCAAAGTGACCTATTTCTTGCAAACTGTCAGAGTTTTGCAGCCGTTCAGTTAAACCTAACAGAAATGTCAGCCGCCGGACTTCTGCGTTCAAGCTAGCTTGGGAGTTTTGGTATACCGTAACATCTCGAAAGATAAACAGCCGTCCGCCGCTGTTGGTAATCGTGACGCACACCTCCAAACAAACCGCATTGGATTGCTCGAAATAATATGATAAACTTCCATCCTGAGATTTTTCCAGTGCTTGCTTAAACTGTTGCCACTGCTGGACTGACAAGTAACCCCGATCGACAATTTCCGCAAACAGCACAGGGCACTTGGGCTTTGTTGCGAGCCATTCTGGGGACAGTCCCCAAGTTCCGGCCAATTTTTTGTTAAACAAAACTAAGCAGTCCGACGAGTCGAACAGAGCGATCGGATTGTCTACTTGATTGAGAATCAGTTCTTGGTCTGCTTTCAACTGCTGCCCGTCTATCTCCATTTTCTCTGTGTCTGTAGCTCTTAGTTTTGTTGTCATAACTTTTTACGGATATGGCAAGAGTTCTTTGATAACCCTTTACTTAATGTGACATAATTTTAGGTTTTTTGGTAGTGAGCGGGAGCGATCGCTTTTGTGATCTGAGACACTTGCTGGTTTCGGAGGGCGATCCGAGCCAGCTTTGAACTGCATCGGGTACACTGTTTAATCATCAGGTAATAAGGATGGAAAGCATGATGACAGAAGGAGAATCTTGTAATAACAATGCTGTCCAAGTTGATGTCCTCTGACTTGAAACTATTGTGTTCCACCCTGTGCTAAATTTACCCAGAATAAAAACTAATTGACCTGATCGTAAAAGAGCATATGTCAAAATGCAATCACGACCTTACCCTTAAACTGTATTAGCAATAACTTGGTTATTTCGCTTAACTGGTCAAGCAAATGTTGCGTTCAATAAAACAGGGGTAAGGTGCGCCCTAAGCACGCGAAGGAAGTGATATCGTTTTTGGTTGCATCGGTATTGTTCAAATGTCCAAACAGTCAGTTGTCCCGACGAAAGCATAATTTTAGTCAACAGTCAACAGCCATCTGGCTCGTGCAACTGCAATTGATATGATATCAGTTTCAAAAAAGCAACTGTAGGGCCGTGTTCCCAACCCATACACAATCAGTTATTCCCACTTCTTTAATCTCAAATAGTTTGCCTGAGCGCTCGCGCCGAAGTCTAAAATCTCAAAAGGTATGAGTTATTACGATCGCACTTATGAGTAAGGTGCGCAGTGCGCACCCTACAAATGTGAGTTAGAACGTAAGTCTTGTTAATGTTTATGAGGATTTTTCGGAAAAGGGATGCCCAAACTTTCGTGAAACACAAGCTGAGTTTTATAAGTCAAGCGGCGGTTAACTTGTTTAATAATTTTTTCCAAAAGCGCATCGCCGGTTTTTTCTATTAAAGGTTGAGACATCGATCGAATAAACTTGGGAAAGCAAACCCCCACAGCCAAATCCAGCTCCCACGCAGCACTGGTAATAGCAGGCGGCAGCTTAGCACGTTCCGAGCTCGGCCAATCGGCGGCAAACTCATGAGACGGTATCTCCACTAGCTTCATCGCCGATCGAAAATCCACCTCATACCCCGGCGAGGTATAATTCGGAACCGGAATAGTCTTAATCAAATAGCAGCCTTCAGCGTCAGGAGGCAGCAACTCTAAACCAATTCTCGCTTCAACGCAGTAGCCAAAAGCCCCAAAACGCCCGATTAATAAGTCATAGCCGTTTTCGCCGAGCGGCTGGGCCTTCATCGGCGAAGCGCACTGGCAAAACCAAGTCTTGTGGTTGTTCAAATGCTTCGCCACCGTCTCCGCATCCGCGTACATCTCCATGCTGTCTTCAAAATGCGTGTGAAACCAAATCGGCTCAACTTCCTCTCCTGCCTCCGCGCTGCCACTTTCCGGCTGCCGGAAACTCGCATCTGCGTAGTAATTTTCGTCAGAAGCTTCAAAAGTTTGATATTCAGCGGAATCCTGCTTCATTGTATGCTCTCCTGTTATACACGCCAATCAATCTGGTTGGGGATGTGTTAAGGAAGTTTCCTCCCTACAATTGAGAAATTGATAGTAACAAAACTTACCCTAGTTCAGCATAACTCGACTTATGAAAGCATTTGTAGCAGGAGCCACAGGTCAGACTGGCCGCCGAATCGTCACAGAATTGGTCAAGCGAGGCATTCCCGTGCGCGCTTTAGTCCGAAATCTAGAGACAGCTAGGCAAATTTTACCACCGGAGGCTGAGTTAGTGACTGGGGATGTATTAAATGCGACTTCCCTGGGCGATGCCATCGGCGATAGTACGGTGTTGCTGTGCGCGACAGGGGCAGCCCCTGGTTTTGACCCGACAGCGCCTTACAAGGTGGATTTTGAAGGTACTAAAAATTTGGTGGATGCAGCTAAGGCTAAGGGAATTGAGCATTTTGTGCTCGTGACTTCTCTGTGCGTCTCTAACTTTTTTCACCCGCTGAATTTGTTCTGGCTGATTCTGGTTTGGAAAAAGCAAGCCGAGGAGTATTTGCAAAAAAGCGGCTTGACTTATACGATCGTCCGTCCGGGCGGTCTCAAAAATGAGGATAATTCAGATGCGATCGTCATGGCTGCTGCAGACAAACTATCAGACGGTAGCATTCCCCGCACTAAGGTAGCCCAAGTGTGCGTGGAGGCGCTGTTTGAGCCGACTTCTCGCAACAAGGTTGTGGAAATTGTGGCGAAGTCGGAGGCTCCGCAAAAGAGTTTTGAGGAGTTGTTTGCTGCTGTGATTTGATTGAATTAGACTCGCTTGGGTTCGGTGCGTCAGACAAAAAACACTTTGATGTGGGTCAAAGATTGGGGCTGACGCACCCTACACCAATTTTCCGATCGCCAAATCTGGCAAAATCTTAATAGTTTTACTATTCGCCGTTGAAATTTCCCTCTCTCAGCATGAAAACTCTCAAGTGGCCAGCTTGGTTCCCCTATCCGATTTCGTGGTTAAGGGCATTTGCTCTCGCTCAGAGTTTTAGTTTTGTCCTTCGCAGGGGCATTCCTTTTGTCAGCGACGATATCGGCTTTCTGACTCTACTGCTGGCGGCTTGGCTGATTCAGTTACCTTTGTTTTCTATTTGTCACTTTTTAGTCGTCAAAATCTTAAATCCCTTACTAATTACGCTGCCGAGCCGCTTTCGCGTTGCGCGCAAGTTCAAGCGCCGACACACTGGTATGCGATCGCACTTGCGAGAAGGCTTGAATGCTGTTGTAGTGATTTTTTTTGCATTCAATCTGTCACTGTTGGTGCAACTTGCGATTTTTTATTGGCCAGCGCGATCGTTCGATCCGGCTCAATTACTAACAGGAATATCTACTCTAACAAATGTTGCGATCGCCGGTGAATTCGATTTCTGGCTCATCAAATTGGCTGGGGTTTTATCGAGTTTAACCCTGTTAGCGGCGCCGCTATATCAATACGATTTTCGGGTGCGCCGGATGCGGGCAGCTCGAAGATTAGCCGAAATTGCGGAAATAGAAATGACTTGGCTAGAAGCTGAGAAATTGAGCCGTCGAAAAAGGGGTTTGCTGAGGCAATCGGAAATTCAAATCCTCGGATTTCTACTTTTAATCGGCGCTGTGATTGGTGGCGGTGTTTTTTTTGTTGCCAATTTGCGGGGAAATCAGCAGTTGTCACAGTCGGCGAGTGAGGGGAAACAATCTCCGCCGCTGGCGATGAAAACGGGCGATCCTTACATTCGAGCCCTGATGCGCACTATTTCTGCTAGCGAGTCGAATGTTTCTCGGCCTTATCACGTTGTTTACGGTGGCAAATACGTATTAGATTTGAGCCGCCATCCTGACTGGTGCGTGAAAATTGTTAATGGCCCGAATCGGGGCAAGTGTACTACGGCTGCGGGCAGGTATCAATTTCTGACTACCACTTGGAAGGAGAAGGCTAAGCGCTATCAGGCCCGTCCTGCTAATTTTTTATTCTGGGAAGATTACAGTTTTGAACCCGAAGATCAGGATGCTGTGGTTTATGCTTGGTTGAGCGATCGCAAGTTTTGGAAAGCTGATATTTCAGAAATGCTGCGGCAGGAAAGATTAACTGAGGTATTGCGGATGCTTTCCGGAACTTGGACGAGTTTGGGATATGGAATTGAGAACAATTCTATGAGTTCTAGTTTGCCGAAAGTCTACCAGGAAATGCTGCGCGAAGAATTGGAAAATGCTGGTTCTTAGGTTAAATTAACACAAACAATGGTAGGGACACGGCACTGCCGTGTCCGAGAGATATCCGGTGCAATTTATCAGATTTGATATCACTCAGGACTAAGGGCAAAAAAATGGTTTTAGCCGCTATTGCTAGGGGTAATGTGCGCAGTGCGCCCCCTAGAAAAATAGTTTGTGCCTCCAGGAATAATCACTATTTCAATTCTGGTAAAAAGGCTGTCAGGCATTTGTACAATTCTAATCCCGGCGCAGCTTGCAGCGGATAAAGCTTGTCGAAATTAATCGGGTTTCCCGGTGCTAATTTCCACTCGGTTTGCTGTGCTGTTTTCGGGGAAATTTCGATCGCTACCGTGAGGTTAATAATGTTGTTCTGCTGGGGGATTCCCCGGAAGCAGTAACTTTTTCCCGTGCGTTTGTCGGAATCGCTGCCGGTGATGTATATATCTTGTTTGCGAAATTGGATTTCTCGAAAAGGTCGATCGATCACAAAGGAGTCTCGGTAGCGGTAGTCTCCGTCGGGTAAGCTTTGGACAGTCGGCCTGATTTGACTTATAACTGTTGCTGGACTAAAAGTTAAAATCATAGATAGCAGTTCCTGCTGTGACAACGGCGATTGTAGGGGCGATCGCCTTTTTGCTTGCTGGTGTCTGTGTCGTCGCGGGCGATGGGCTTAGACAAACGCCCCGTGTAACAAATTAATAAGAGTTGTTATGCAGTTTAAGTTGATCCCTACTGATCGTGAATAATTATTTCATGATTTCATCTCTATTACCCATCTGAGGAACAATAGAAATATTGAGCAAGCCCTGAAAAATTTTACGGGCGCATATCTAGGGATAAACAGAGGATACTGCTATGTTTGGCCGGACGGGAAGAACAAAAAATTTAGGGCTGGTTGAAACCGGAAACTCGGAACTGCGAGGCTCTATCACCTCGGCGTCTAAAAGTATCCGCACTGTCCGATCGCGAGTTTACAAAGATGAGGCTTTGGTGTCGGCTGTGCTGGAGGAACTGCCAGCTCTTTTGGCATCCCTCGAAAGCTTTCGCGAGTAGTAAAGTTTGGCTTTTCTCTTGCTATATATGGCGCGTTGAGGTTTGTGATAGTGACTGCAAACCAAGCAGGGGCTGTGTTGATTGCACCTACAATCCTCCTCGATTTGAGTATAGTTTTGCTGTACTGTGGTCGAACCGAACGCAGAAACCTGGTTGTTTACACAAAAACATTTTTACAGCGCTTTGTCCTGGTATAAAAACCCGGTTTCTTGGGTTTTTGTCCGTAAGTCCTGTGTTAACAAAATTTATTTGTGAGTGTCATCGGGTGCGAGCGATGCCTCTACCTTTTGGGAGGAACGGCTTAACATAGAGTCGTGCAGGTGTTCACTGTGCTGCCGTTCTTGAGCCATTAATTCTCTGGCTTTTTCTTCAGTAATTCCCTCGCTAGGTGTTTCTAGCTCGTGAGAGGAACGGTTGAGCATAGAGTCTTGCAAGTGTTCGTTATGCTGCCTTTCTTGTGCAATTAGTTGTCTAGCTTTTTCTTCTGCGTTCATGAGTAGTTTCTCCAATTGCTTGTTAGAATCGATTCTTTTATTAAGATGCCACAATTCGAGGGTAAATGTAGCAAGATTTACAGATTTTTTTACAAAAATTTGTATAATAAAAAGTTGAGTCTGCTGGCGGTGGGTATCGGGAGCGGTGGTTGCCGAGCTAAATTATTGCCAAACGCCGGAAAAGATATTCTTGACTGCGATCGCAATTCGATTTAAGTCTTCCTTCAGCAACGGCGGCCAAGAAACTCCTTTGCGCAGTCCTGCTTCAAATTGCTGCAAACCTTCTACTGACAGTAAATGCAGTGCCGAGATTAATTGTCGATCGAGCATTGGAGATTCTTGCAGGCCCTCAAACAATATTTTTAAAGCTAATAAAATCGATGTCACCTGTCCGGGTACGGGAGGCTGACCTTGTTTGAGACGCATCAGGAAGGCGTCGGGATTTTTCTTGGTTTCCAGGGCGGTTCCTTGGTCGATCAGAAAACTGCGGGCTGTTTTGTAATCCATTTGACGTGCGATCGATCTCCGGCAATTAATTAGCTGGCATTATATCACTTTATGTCTCGCTCAATTTGGTAATATATTTCGATACAGGCTAAACTACAGCTACTCGTGAGGTGCGCCAGCCCAGTACCCGGAAGCTACTCGTGAGGTCGCATTGTCCAGTACCCGAAAGCTCTCGCAAGGTGCGCATTGCGCACCCTAAAGCTACTCTTAGTAAGCCCAGGTTTATCTAAATTTTACAATCAAGTTTGATCGAGTTTTTGTGGGGTTGGCGGGACGCCCGCCCAAAAATATAATTTAGATGCCCAACAGCTTAGTTATGGGTGGGATTTAAAGAATGGAAAAATAAAACAATGGCAAAACAGCAAGGAAATAGCAGAAAATCAAAGATTTATCGCTACTTGTGGCTGCTTTTTTTGTGTCTGAGCTTTCTGTTAGTTCCGCTCATCAAAAAAATAGCTGCTTATACGCCATTTCCCCCACCCGCTCCTCTTGAAAATAATGCTACTTTTGGAGCGAGGATTCAAAGGACGATGGGGCTACTTGCGGCAAGCACTCCAACAGACCGCCGCCAAGTGCGTATTCTATTCTACGGTCAATCCATCACAGAACAAGATTGGTGGAAAGATGTAGCGAAGGATTTGAAACAGCGATTTCCCAATGCAGATTTGATTGTGGAAAATCGGGCGATCGGAGGATTTTATGCCCCGATTTTAATCCGTCCCAGCGAACACGATTTGTATCCTTTTTATCCAGATTTGCTAATCTTTCACGTCTACGGAGGCGGTGAAGATTACGAAGCCATAATTGCCAATGTCCGCAGCCGCACTGCTAGCGAAATACTCTTGCATTCAGACCACATCGACTGGATGCCGACAGGCAACAGCGACGATCCAGGACAAATAAACAGATACGAATGGCACAAGACTCATTCTACTCAATGGCTGCCTGAGTTAGCCGATAAATACGGCTGCGAAATCGCCGAAATTCGTGAACCTTGGATGCGGTATTTGAAAGATAATCGCTTGCAGCCCCAACAGCTATTAAGGGATGAAATTCACCTCAACGATTGGGGAAATTTTCTCCTAGCTGCTCTGATAAAACCGCACCTGCGATACAAGCCAAATTCTCCTCAACCGGCGCAGGATTTAGTGAAAACCTATACAGTTGGCAACGATGTTAAGTGGAAAGATGGCAAATTGGTTTTAGAATTTGAAGGAAATAGAATAGATGCGATCGCCGATAAAACCTTCAACGGCAAGGCAATTTCTGCTAGAATTGCGATCGACGGCAAAAAACCCTCAGAATTTCCTGAACTTTACAGCATCACCAGACCTAGCCTTAGTCTTGGCGTGGCTTGGCCGGCTATTCTCCAAGTATCCAGTCAAAAACCGCTAATCGTCGAAGATTGGAAAGCCGTAATTACAGAGATTAACAGCGACGCCAGCAAGTTTAAATTTGACGTTGTAGGTTCTAAAACAGGTTACGACGGCAGCGGTACCAACGACGAAATGTTTGTCTCAAATTCTGGCCGCGTCGTGATTGAAGCGAGAAACTGGTGGCTGAAAAATGCCTATGAATACTCTAAAAAACAGACGCCTAAAGGCTTTGAGATTTCCTGGCAAGTGCGGCCGATGTTTGTTGATTCATATCTTGCGCCACAAATTGCAGATTCAAGCCGCGAATACCCTACAACATTAGCTCAGAATTTGAGCAACTCCAAACACATCCTCGAAATCGTCCCCGAAACAGATGGGAAAGTTCCAATTCAGGCAATTCGAGTGTATCGCCCTCCTTATATTCCTGAACCATGAATTAGGACTTCATTCTTTACTGCGAACTGAATTTATGTAGGGTTCCATGCACACCGCAGCTTACCTCATAACAGCAGAAACCGCTGTTATGAGGTAGAGTAGCAACAATTAGCTTTCCCAATTTCTTAAATGTTGAGGATTCATGTTTGTTAAGGTCAGCGTTAGGGTTGCATTTAATGTGCTTTAATGTTTGGCTTCAATTGCATTTTATGTGGTCTCTAAAAAATCCTGGTTGCGGTGTTGAGTGATTCTGATTGCGGTTTCCTACATTTAGGCCCATTTACGCTCTGCTTTGTCAGCTTTGAGAATAGCTCTAATTTTATAGATTTGTGTACTGGCTGCCATAAAATATGAAGGTATTTACTGCGTATAAAGCCAGTTTGGGATTTATTGGGGCTTAAAATTTGTTTAAGTCCCGTTAAGTTAAAGTCACCTAAGAAATCCTCAAAGCTGTTTCAGACATCGGAATCAAATTGTTAGCAAATAATCTCTGGTGAATTGGAATATCAATAATAAAGTGTGCCCCCTGATTGGGAGCTGAAATACAATTGAGCTGACCACCGTGTTTCTCCACTACAATCTGATGCGAAATTGACAACCCAATACCGATGCCCTTCCCTAGAGGTTTAGTAGTAAAAAATGGCTCAAATAGGTGTCTGCTGATATCTTCTGTCATCCCAGACCCGTTATCCTTAATCTGGATTACTACCCGATTGCTGTCCGTGACTTCAGTGCGAATGAAAATCTTAGAGGGATTGGCTTTCATTTCACTTAACGATCGCGTCGAATTGTAATCATCTAGGGCATCAATAGCATTAGCGACAAGATTCATAAACACCTGGTTAAGCTGACCAGCATAACACTCTACCAGAGGCAGATTGCCGAATTCTCTGACCACCTCTATCGGAGGTCGATCGCCCCTTCCTTTAACGCGGTTATGCAAAATTAACAGAGTGCTATCAATACCCTGGTGAATATCCACTGGTTTCATCTCAGATTCATCTAAGCGCGAGAAGATTCGCAGCGACTGAATAATTTCGCGAATCCGGTCTACACCTACCTTCATTGAAGTCAGCAGTTTAGGCAAGTCTTCAACCAAAAACTCCAGTTCCATCTCGTCTATTTTCTCTTCAATTTTAGCTCCGGAAACGGGGAATTCCTGCTGATAAAGATTCACGAGTTCAATCAGACTTTTGGTATAGTCATGGGCGTAAGAAAGATTCCCAAAAATAAAATTAACGGGATTATTTATTTCATGAGCTACACCTGCAACAAGCTGACCTAGAGAAGACATTTTTTCGCTCTGCACAAGTTTAGTCTGGGTCAATTGCAATTCGCGAAAAGCTTTTTCTAAGCATTGAGCTTGGGTTCGTAATTGAGCTTCCGATTGTTGCAATCCCGCCTCTGCTTGCAGACGCTCTTGAATCTCCTGTTTGAGCAATTGATTGGATTGGAAAAGTTCAGCCGTTCTTTCCTCAACTCGCCTTTCCAACTCCGATGCCAGGTTCAAAAGCGAGGATTCCGCTTTGACACGCTGTTCGATTTCTGCTTGCAAGCACACATTTTTCTCTAGGAGTTTCTTCGACAGGTTGCGGAGCTTCATGTGGACATTAACGCGAGCTAAAACCTCTTCGTGCTGAAGAGGCTTAGTGATATAATCCACCGCACCAAGACTCAAACCTTTAATCTTATCTACCGTATCAGCAAGAGCCGTCATAAAAATCACGGGAATGTCTCTCGTTAAATCATTAGCTTTCAATCGGCTGCAAGTTTCAAACCCATCTATTCCCGGCATAAGCACATCCAACAGGATCAAATCGGGCGCGGCATATTCGACCTTCTGAAGAGCACTTTGACCATCCCTAGCTACCAATACTTTGAAGCCATAATCAGCCAAAAAATCGAACAGGACACCTAAATTAGTGGGGGTATCATCTACGATTAAAATTGTGCTTTGTTGGGAAACTTCGTTATTCATTATTTTGCCGTCCTATATTGCTTAATAAACTCCAAGATTTGTTGTTCTTCAAATCCTTTGACTAACTGGCGCAGATGCGTAGCAAAGGGTCCCCATTGCTCATTGAGTTGTTCTAGCTTTGTAGCTCGCTCTCCAATGGCTCGAAGATCGCCCATCATCGCTAGATTGAATAAAATGGCGATTTCTTCATCGGGGGGAGCTACAATTTCAGAACTGAGAGATTTTTTTTCTGCTTCTGCTTTCCTAATTTCTTCCAAATTGTCTTCATAAATCCATTCTAACCCCAAATGAACTCGTAATTTTTCTAAAAGCTCCTCTATTCGTATGGGTTTCGGGATAAAATCATTGCAACCTACATCGACACTTTGCTGTCGATCGAAATCAAAAACGCTGGCCGAAGTAGCAATCACCACTAACTTAGTCTGACCTAGTGATTTGCGAAGCCTGCGGGTCGCTTCTAAGCCACTCATTATTGGCATCATCAAGTCCATTAATATACAGTCTGGTTTAAACTCTTTTGCCTTGTTTAAACAGTCCTGACCCTCCGTTGCTTCCAGAATTTCAAATCCTAAAGGTTCAAGCATTCCCACCATCATTGAGCGATTCTGCCACTTGTCGTCAGCTATGATAATTTTTCGCTTTTCGCCTTTGAAACCAACGATTATGTGAGCATTCGCTTTGGCTACATTAGTCGCCCATTCCGATACCTCTGGTAAATCTAAATCGAAGCAAAAAATGCTCCCTTGTCCTAATGTACTCTTTACCTTTATTTCACCGCCCATCATCTGGACTAATTGGCGGCTAATTGCCAGTCCCAACCCGGTTCCTTCAACCTTAAGGTTGGCCTCTCCTACTTGGTGAAAAGGCAAAAATATGTCTTGCAATTGCTCTGGTGCCATACCAACTCCGGTATCTTCCACTTGAAACCGGATTTTGCCATCCTGATATCCTACTTTGAATGCCACTCCGCCTTTTTCGGTAAACTTAATCGCATTGCCGAGTAAGTTGATTAAAACTTGTCGCAACCGTTTTTCATCACCCTCAACGGCAATAGGTAGTTTGGTAATTGGCTCGTAAATCAGGGAGATTCCCTTTTGTTCTGCCCTAATATTGCAAATTTCAGCAATGCCTTCCAAAAATTCTGAGAAAGGGAAATTACTCAGGTGAATTTCCATTTTTCGGGCTTCGATTTTGGACAGGTCTAAAATATCGTTAATTAGGGTTAAGAGGTGTTCGCCACACTGACTAATCACGTTCAGACCATCTTTTTGCTGGTCAGCTAAGTTTTTTTGTCGTTTGAGGATTTGGGTGTAACCCAAAATGCCATTAAGTGGCGTTCGGAGTTCGTGGCTCATATTAGCAAGAAACTCACTTTTGGCAGAGTTGGCGGCTTTCGCTAATTCTTCTGCTTTTTGTAAATGGATATTTTTTTCTTGTAACTGTTGCGTTCTTTCTGCCACCTTCGCTTCTAAAGTAGCGTTGGCTGCTGCCAAATCGTTATAAAGACGGGCATTTTCAATTGAAATAGCTGCTTGAGAAGATAAAAGTTGTAAAACTTCTAAACGATCTGGAGTAAAAGCACCAGTTGTGAGATTATTTTCTAAGTAAAGAATGCCAGTAAGTTTTCCTTGATGAACGATTGGAGTACATAATACTGACTTGGGTTTTTGGTTGACTATATAAGTATCCGCCGTGAAGGTTCCCTCACAACTCGCATCGTTTAATACAACATTTTCCTGAGTTCGGGCAACATAGTTAATCAAAGATATGGGTAGTTGCTGACTTTTTACTACGGGTATTGTTTGCAGCACTTCTACATCGCTATCTACGGTTCCGTAAGCTTCAATTAGTAGATTTCCAGCTTTTTCTAAAATGAAAATACCACTTTGAGCACCCGCATTCTCAATTACAATTTTCATCAATTTCGCCAATAGCTTACTCAGTACAATTTCACCAGAAAGAGCTTGAGATGCTTTGATCACAGTAGCTAAATCTAGAGATCCTGCGCTCCCTCCACTCGTCGAGGTAGTGGTCATCGTGACCTGGCTACGTTGACTTTCTGGCTTGGCTATCCGGGAAAGTATTTGAGGATATCTGGCTTCTAAATCTTTGACTATAGCTTTAGCTCCCCAGCGACTATATCCGTAGTAAGCATCGGTTAAATAAATTCGAGCAATTTTATCTTTAGAGCGGGAAAAATAAAATTCTGCGGCTAGTTCGTTGGCTAAGGCTTCTTCTTGCAGATATCCCTGTTCTTTGGCTCCTGCTATGGCGCGATCGTAATAATCGCTGGCTTCTAAAGGTTGTCCTAAAATCCGCGCTTTTTCTGCTTCTACTAAGTCATACTTATGCTGGAAGTTACTCGGTGCATGAAACGCCCAAGTTTTCATTTTGGCTTGGTTTATTGATACTTGACTTAGGTATTCTTCTTGGTTTTTTGCTGAGGCTTTTGGATACATTGCTAGCATACCAAGAGAATGGTAGAAGTTGCCAAGTGCATTCTGAATTAATCCCACACCGCAACTGGCATATTTTGATACTAAACTAGCATTGACTATTGTGCCTTCGTAATCTTTAAAACAATAACGGAGCATCGCTTGGGCGGCATGGTAGAAAAAGAGCAGAGTCCCATTATTAGATTCTAGGAAAATTGGAACCATTTCTTTTTCATTAAAACTGTCACCTATCAACCGATATTTATCTGAGGCTTTGCCCAGTAAATTTTTAACTAATTGCTGGTAAATTTTTATTGCAAAAGTATCGTAATCTTGCTTATACTTAATGGTAATAGCAACATATTTTTTCTGTTCAAATTCAACTTTTTCTAGCTCTTTTTCGGTTAAAAATGTCATGTAGCAATAATTGATTAGGCAGTGGCAAGCACATTCTAAATCACCTACTTCTAAGCCACTTTGCATAGCATCAATCAAAGGTTCTCGGGTTTCCATACTACGATCTTTCCAGGATCTGAGAAGAGCATTAAATATTAACCCAATCTTACAGTTGAGGGAGTTAGTTTCAAATTTATCCAATACAACAATGGACAATTTACCAAATTTATATCCAGAATCTATATCCCCCATTGGCCCACAGAGAAGGGAGCCATAGAAAACGTAGGCGTAAGCAGATTCGGGCGAGTTGCCATACTTTATCGACAAATCGATCATCGTATATATAATTAGTGGCAGCATAGCTCCATTGCCAAGATAAGCCGCGATGACGATGCTCGTTAATATCCGCATGGTCGCAAGTTTATCAACATCTGTCATTGGTGGCAGACTGGCTAAATCCTCAATGATTAATGTTTGAGGGGGTTCTTGCTCCAGAGAAATGCCAAACATTTCCAGAACGCTAATGCCAGTATCTATAGCTGATTGGGTGCGGTTTTCAGCCATATCAAACTGAATTTTTAGTTCATAAACTTTGATTTTTTCTAGGATGGTTTTTGCTTTTTTGATAATCACAGCAGACAACTGTTGCGATCGCTCAAAGTTGGTGGTGATAAATTCTGCTTCTGCTGCTTCTAAATAGAGGTTCAAAGTCAGCTCGTATTGACTCTCCCAGCTATCAGCAGCGAGGAGTCCCAAACCCACATTCAAATATTTGACAGCGGATTCATAAGCTGTTGCTGCTTTAGCTTTCTGTCCGGCGATCAGATTGAGTTCTGACAATTCATATTTTTCCCACTCTAAAGTGAGTAAATCGGTGCCGTAATTTAGTTGGTTAACCAGTATAAAAATATTTTCTTTTTGTTCTTCAGGCGTTGTGGAATGTAGCAGTAGTTGACCGATTTTTAGGTGAGTTTCTTTTTTATGCTCGTCGGGAATTAGAGAATAAGATGCCTGTTGCACTCGGTCGTGCAAAAACTTGTAGGTGACATTAAACTGTTCGGTTGACTTTTCTGTGGATGTTTTCGGGTCAAATAGTAAAGGGATTTTGTAGGAATTATTTAGTGGCAAAACGAAACCAGTTTGTAGCGCTTCCCATAAATCTATTGCCGTCTCTGACTGGGATTTTTTATTAGCAATTGCCAAAACGTCTAAACTGAATTTATCTCCAATACAAGCAGCTAATTTTAAGACTTTCTGCGTCTGGGACGATAGCTTTTGAATCTGGCTGACCATCAATTCGACTACATTATTGCTGATCTCAATGCCTTGAAGCTGTTGAATATCCCACTGCCAGCCAACTCGATCGAAATCAAAGGATAGAAGTTTGTCTTGATAAAGGGATTTGAGAAGTTGAGTTAAAAAGAAAGGATTACCCTGGGTTTTCTTAAACACTAACTCAGCCAGGGGCAAAACTTCGGAAATTTGACTGCGCAGGGTTTCGCTGACTAACTGGTTGACATGAGATATTTCTAAAGCTTGGAGGATAATATTATTGACTACCGCATTGCTCTTTTGAATTTGCTCTAAGGTATAAATTAAGGGATGAGTAGGACTGACTTCATTATCCCGGTAGGCCCCAATTAATAGCAGATATTTACTATCGGGATCGGTCATAATTAGCTGGATGAGTTTCAGGGAAGCGGAATCTGCCCACTGCAAATCATCTAAAAATACAACTAGGGGGTGTTCGGGTTTACTAAACACCTGTATAAATTTTTGAAAGACTCGATTAAATCGGTTTTGGGATTCCGCTGACCCCAAGGTTGGCACCGCAGGCTGTGGGTCAATAATCTTTTCTACTTCGGGAATAACATCAATAATAACCTGGCCACTGGTACCAAGTGCTTCGATAATTTTAGATTTCCAAATTGCTATTTTCTCTGAATTTTCCGTGAGCAGTTGCCGCATCAATCCTTGAAATGCTTGAATTAAAGAAGCATAAGGAATATTTCGTTTAAACTGGTCAAATTTACCAGAAATAAAATACCCTCGTGCTCCGACTATAGGTTTATCAACTTCGTTAACCAAGGAAGATTTGCCGATACCTGAATAACCGGAAACTAGCATCATTTCCGTTGTCCCAGCACTGACGCGAGTGAAGGCTTCTAGTAAACTAGCAACTTCTCTTTCCCGTCCATAGAGTTTTTGCGGAATCAGAAATTGGCTGTAGGAATCTAGTTTACCTATAATAAAGTGGGAAATCTCTCCTGAAGAAAGCATCTGCTGGCAGGTTTCCAAGTCAACTTTTAGTCCCAAAGCACTTTGATATCTATCTTCAGCGGTTTTAGATAATAATTTCATTACGATGTCAGAAACTGCATCCGGGATTTCTGAATTCAGTTCTTTCGGTGGTATTGGTGCTTTAGCTATATGGCAGTGAACGAATTCTAGAGGGTCTTTTGCCGAAAAAGGTAGCTTACCCGTCAGCATTTCATAAAATGTAACACCAAGGGAGTAAAAGTCGGTGCGGTAGTCCACCGATCGGTTCATTCTGCCGGTTTGTTCCGGCGACATATAAGCTAGAGTTCCTTCTAATAAGTTGGGATTGGTGACGGTTTGATTTTCTCGGTCTAAGAGAGAAGCAATGCTAAAATCAATGATTTTTACTTCCTTTGTCTCTGGGTTAATTAGGATATTTTGGGGTTTAATATCTTTATGGATCACATTACTATGATGGATCTCTCCCAGAGTGTTTGCTAACTGAATGCCGATTTTGAGAAATGCGTTTATAGCCAAGGATTGATTTTTGAGAAAATCTTTTAAAGATTGACCGCTAAAATTTTCTACTATCAGCGCTAAGCCGTTATGATAGTTTTCTAAGGCTATGGGCTTAACTATTCCTTCACTGTCTAAATGTCTGAGGATTTTATGTTCGTGTCTTAAGCGGGAAATTTCTTCGATTGTCGGATGCTCGGTCTTGAAGGTTTTGATAATCGCGGAGGTTCTATCAACGTGTCTTGTGGCGCGATAAATAATAGTATTGACACTTTCGTAAATAGCTTCGCTTAGGTTGTAACCGAAAAAGCTAGGGTTCATGTGTGTAATTTCACTGATTATAAATTGAAGAGCCGAGGATATTTCAGTAGGTATATCTCAGTAGGTATACTGATATTTATGACAAAATTACAAAAATCTTTAAATGCACTACAAACAAGTATAATCTAAGGTTTTTCAATATTTTTTGAACTTTAACAAATCTAAATATAACAAAAACTAATACAGGGGGAACCCCTGTTATGCGGTACAATAAATAAAAATAAAATATCCTTGGTTAGTCAAAGTTAATCAAAGCATATTCCCTCGCTCTCCGAGAAAAAATAGTGACAGCACATTTGGCAGAAAAAATGTCAATTAGAAAAGTAGCCACCAGATTTTAGGGAGCCTAAAAGTCTCGTCTAACAACAGCCACGAGCCACAACAAACCGAGGGAAATTTACAGCCGAAACAGAGAGGAAAACCGCAATTCAGTCATCTGACCAATGCGGAAGCATTGGTCAAAGCACTGCTAACAGCTCATCTTGATACCACTTTGGTGGATTTATCTGAATTATTTGCTATTAAGACCGGAAATTGGGTGAGTCGGACGGCAATGTGTCGCTGCGCGGCAGAAATTAGGACTACATCGTAAAAAAAACCTGGTACAGTAGGCAAGCCGCGACAGAAAGAGTCCAAAAATTAAGAGTGGAGTATTGGGACAAGATCAAAGATATGGAGGCACAAAACAAGCATATTTTTCGAGGAAACCGGGATTCTACTGAGTGCGACCAGAACTCATGCCCGTTCACAGCTAGGGAGAAGAGTATCCAACCTAAAGCCATTTTATCGAGGGGCACTAATTTACAGCCTCTGGCGCAATTAGTATTAATAAATTGCTGGGATTAATGACAGTGAAAGATTCAACTGATCGAGCGGCATTTGTCGTATTTATTGAGCAGTTTTTATGTCATCAATTATGGACAGTATCTGTAGTGGTGATGGATAATTTACCGCCCCTAAACTAGCCTCAATTGTGCGAATGATTGAATCTGTAGGTGCGAGTGTTATTTATTTATCTCCATACTCTCGCCTATTTTAATCCCCTTGAACAAGGGTTTTCACAACTCAAATATTTTTTGCGGAGATTCGCTCCAACTAAACGTTCACGATCGATCAAATAATTGCAGTTGCCGTTAACAAACATGAATTATTAACATTTAAGAAAGTGGGAAAGCTAATTGCTGCTACTGTACCTCATAACATCGGTCTTTGCTGTATTTCTTAGTTTCTTAGAAAGGAGCGAAAGTTTGTGTATGAGCAGTTTGAACCGCCGAGTATTATCAAAGAGTTATTAACAAAGGCATGATATAACTTTTGTTCTCTAGCCCGTGCAACTCTCGATTAACCTCCGTTTCTCATAATCCCCAACTCGTGAAACATCAACAGCGATAAAAACAAATCAGCCACAAAAATAAACACCCACGAAGTCACCACCGCCGCCGTTGCAGCTTGGCCTACTCCTTTCCCTCCGCCCGTCGTCGTCAACCCCCAACCGCAACCGACAAGGGCAATTATTAACCCAAAAATAAAACTCTTAATCGCCACAGTCACTAAATCCCAAGGCCCCAAAAAAGTCCGCACCGATTCCAAAAATACCGACGGTTCCAACTCGTAAAAATTAACGGCCACAAACAGCCCGCCCAAAATTCCCACCGCTACCGAAAAAATTGTTAACACTGGCAGCATGATGCAGCAAGCTATCACCCTCGGCACTACTAAATAATCAACCGGATTGGTTCTCAACATATACAGGGCGTCTATTTGTTCCGTCACCTGCATTTCTCCTATCTCCGCGGCAAAGGCCGAACCTACTTGTCCCGCCACCACGCCCGCCGTTAAAAGTGGTGCTAATTCGCCGCAAAATGCCAGAGCAAAAGCACCTCCCACCGCTCCAACCGCGCCAAAGCGAACCAATTCTCTGGCGGATTGAAAGGTAAAAATCATGCCGCCAAAAAAGGCTATTAGCAGCACGGAGCGGAAGGAATCTAGGCCTACTGTTACTAAATGTTCCATGATTTGGCGGCGGTCAATTTTGCCTTGGAATATCCGCAGCAGCACTTGGCCACCCAGGAACAGCGTCACTAAAAACCGCTGAAACCACCTGCTATTGAAGGTTTCATCTAAATGTCGATCGCGCTTTTCTTGGCATTTTTTAACCAATGACTGATGGCTCGCGATTAATTGCAAACAGGGCGAAGCACTGCCACATAGAGATTTTCGGCAATCCTACAGCAATTATTGCACGATTTGTCAACATATTTTTTCAGTCTGCCTGCCCTGGCGTTGGTGGGTTATACCATTTTAGATTTTAGGTTTGACATTGGGACTGGTTGATTATGCGGTAATCATCAGTCATTTCCAATTATTCAATTCTAAAATCTCAAATCTCAAATCCTATGACTACTCGGCAAGCAACAAGTCGATAAACTTATCCAACTGTTCATTATATTTTTCGGCTTGATCTTTGCCAATTCTCAACAGTTCCGATATCTTCCCTTCCGAGGCATCATCAATCGGCAGCGGTTGTTCGTGGCTCAAATCTGGACTAATTCTCAAATATTGATTCGGTCTTTCAACCGCATCATAAATTTGAATTATTTGATAATTTACAGTTTCCGCAACTCCGGTCATCATGATATTAATTAAAGGCTCAACCCACTCTACTTGACCCCAATTTTTTACATCTTCGTAGGGGAATTTTTTCTGAGCTTCTCCCGTCCCCAAGGATAAAATTACCATATCTTTTGCTGTCGGCCCTTTGTCGGGGCGATCGTCAGGAATTCTGAATTTATTTCTAACTTCAGCATAGGCACAAAGCGCGGGATTGTTTGCGAAAACTCCCCCGTCAATTAAAGCGTAGGACTCGTTTGTTAAAGAGTAGATTTTGGTAACTTCAAAGTAAGAGGGAGCTGCCGATGTGGCTCTGGCGATATCTCTAATAAAATAGTCTTCTGCTGGATATTGTAGAGCATCTATTTTATCGAAAAAGTGAGCTTTTCTTCTTTCGATGTCGTAACTGCAAATTAAACAAGGTTTCAGCAGTTCGCTGAGTTTGCAATCTCTAAAGTTTTCCAAAAAGAATTGTTCTAAGCGATCGCTGGGATATTTCTCATCTATCAAACCGTCTATAGATTTGAGTTTTTGCCAAAATGAACTCTTAAAAACGTCGCGGCCGCTCTTAATTGAAAAATTAAGAGCGTCTTCAGCCGACCACCGAGGCCTGGTGGGATTTTTGGCATCGGGACACAAATAGATGCAAGTTAAAATTCCTCCCGCACTCGTGCCGGCGATTAAATCAAAATAGTCAGCTATTCTCGCATCTGGGTTGCCGCTTTTTTGTTGCAGCTTTGACTCAATGCTAACTAAAACTTGCGCGGGTATAATCCCTCTAATTCCCCCTCCATCTATGGATAAAATTCTGGTATATTTAGCCATCATTGTTGCCTATTTTCGATGTTTGCTGGTTTCCTAATCTCAAATTCCCAAGCCTCCGAATTCATGCACCGCTCAATCTCAGCTATCCCATCTCAAATCTAAATTTAATTGGCGGGCTGCGATCGTATAGCGAAAAATGTATTCTACAATTTCTACGTAATTGTAGGCGGCGGCTGGCGAGTCTGCCCAGACTGTGATGCCGTGATCGCGAATTAACAAAGCTGGTACAGACGGCGCACAAATGGCAAAGAATTCGCAAATTGCCTTGGCTATTTTAGGGACTTCCAAATAATTTGCAAATAGGGGTATCGCCACCTGCGGGTTTTCCTCCCATACCCCCAAACCTTTCAGCATTTCGATCGCGGGTAAAGGCACTGCATCTCCTGCTGTTAGCCGAGAAACTAAATTTGCCTCGATCGAGTGAACGTGATAGCAAGCTTTAGCGTCTGGAAAACAATTGTAAACGGCTAAATGAATGCTGGTTTCGGCCGAAGGGCGGCTGTGGGGAACAGGTTGCTCGACAATTGCGCCGTCTGAGTTCATTCGGATAAAATCTTCTTCAGTTAACTGCCCTTTCGCGCGGCCGCTAGCAGTAATCCAGAAAGTGCCATCTGGTAAGCGGGCTGAAAGATTGCCAGCAGTCCCAACCATCCAACCGCGATCGTAAAAATGTTTGGCTGCTGCAATTAAATCCGATCTTAAATCGCCACTCATTCTTTACAAATCCTCAGCTTTTAATCTACTTTTTACGTTAATAGGAATTGCCCTGCCCTATCTAACAGTAGGGTGATGCGTGCAAAGCTTACCAATACATATAGCTCTAAACGTAGGGTGCGCCACAAGCAACTTACTAAATACACATACCGCATAGTGCGATTTTTTTTGCGCAATTCTTAGTTTAGTTTCACTTCCATTTCTGGGACAAACTTTCCAACACGTCAAAAAAATTATCCCATTTAGTATAAGGCTTTTGCTGTTCGTCTAGATACTCGGCAAGCCGATCGCGCGCAAACACCGACGAAGCCTGCAAAGCCATATTAAAATCCGTCAGCGAATCTCCTATCGCCACCTGTTCCTGGGCCGGGTGCTGGCCCATAACCCGCACCTTAGACACCAATTCCGTATCTCCTTCAAACTCAGAATTGACTTGCAAGCGAGGGCCGCTAGCGTCCACATCCACAGCGTAAATAACGCTCGCCCGGTGTACCAAATCGCCCATTACCGTCTCTACCATGACGCGAAGACCGCCGGACACGATCGCAAAATCCACCTTTTTCTCGTCCAAAAAATCCAGCAATTCCAACAATCCCGGCCGCATCAGCCTTCCCCTAGAAAATTCCACAATTTCCCCGTAACATTCCGAGGGAATAGACTCTAGTAACTGTCGCACTCCCGATCGCAAACTCAGCCTTCTAGCGTATATTTCAGGCATCAGTTGAGACGACAGTTCCGGTGCGAAATGCTTGAGCATTGCCACAAAAGTTTCTTCAACAGTTATCGTGCCGTCAAAGTCGCAGAATACCACCCGTTGCTGATTGTTCGGGATTGAAGATTTTTGCTTGTCATCGGTCATTCGATTTTAGATTTGAGATTTTGGATTTTGGATTGACCCCACGGATAAATTCGGGGGCTTGAGGATTTTAGATTTGAGATTTTGGATTGATTCCACGGATAAATTACGTGGCGGGTACCATCAAGAAATTTTTGGTCATTGTCAGTTGCACAAGAGAGAGAACTGGAAAAGTTTACACAATTTCTCGTACACTGTCGAGCGACAGACACCCCGACAGCCAAAAACTAATAGCTGCGCGCAGTGTTTTGGCAATCGTCCGCAGGATTTTATGCAGATTCTTCCTGAGAATCTTCATCTTCCAGGGAATCTTCCAGAGAATCTTCATCTTCCAGGGAATCTTCCAGAGAATCTTCCAGGGAATCTTCTAACTCCTGCTTTTGGTTTTTTGTCTTTTGGGGGTTAGACTTAGCCGGCAAACAGATTAAATTATCATCCTCAGTATTAATCAAACCTTTCGATCGCAACTTACCCATCAGCCGCGTCACTGTCACCCGCGTCGAGCCGATCGCGCTGCCAATTTGAGCGTGAGTCAAGGCCCAAGGCAGCCGGTAGCCCCGAACCACATCCGGTTCGCCGTCACCTACGTAAGGTTCGCCGAACTCTTCGATCAACAAAGTGAGAAATCCCAGCAGTCGGTCGATCGTCCGGCGCTGTCCCAAAGTGCTCAGCCAGAGAAGTTTCCGCTGGTGTTGGTAGCGAAACGCATCCAAAATTTCCCTGCGGAAGTGAGGCCAATTATCTAAGTCGTGCCAGTACATCCACACTACGTGAGTTTGATCGGCGTGGGCGTAAGCTTGGAGAGTAAACGGAGACTGAGCAACGAGTTCAAAGGGCTGACCGGCGCCGACGAAGCCCAAAAAAGCTTCTTCTGTAGTTTTGTCAACGGATTTCGATTTCCCCGTCGCAGCGCTAACTTGAGCGCTACCTACGAGTCGCACAGAACCTTTCTGGACTAAATACAGCAGTCCGGGTCTTGCGGGAATCCGCTCATCTTTGCTAAAAGTCCGGCAGCGGTAGTGTTCCTGGGCCCAGTCGATAATTCGCTGCCAAGTGATAAAAGGTCGATCGATAGTCTCTAGAGGTGTGGAAGTTGATTGCATAGGTGAGGCTCTGGGATATATTTAATCAGTGAGAAAAACAGCTTCTGCCAGCAGTGCGATACAAAGTGAGACCACCCATCCCCGATCGAGCTTGCACGCTTATTAACTGTGCAGACTTTTCTTAGTTTTACCGAAAGATTCAATGTAGCAAAAAATACATCAAAATGGTAGAATTCAGCAAAAAATTTGTCGTAAATTATTGTATATTTAGCCCAAAAATCGCTAGAAAGCAGATGAATTCGATGTAGCCCCGCCCGGGGCAGCCGATCGCCCATCTGTGACATCAGCAGTTTAACGTACAAGAACAGTGCAAGTGGTAACAGTCGATCGTTGCTATTACCGCAGGATGAGCCGATATGGATACAGCAAATCTCTCGCAGTGCCCGGAAGTTACAGTGAAGTGTTTCTTGCTTTCAAGGTTCCAAAGCGCGATCGGCCAGCAGGGGACACTAGGGGAAATTCCGTTAAATCTCATAGGTTGCACCATTCTCAAGAACGGGCAAGATGCCCGTTCCACAAGAGATGAATTTTCTCGCTTCACAGGCATCCTGCCCGCCCATAAAAAGCTTATTGAGAATGGTGCAATATTTCCGTTAAATCGGAGTAAAGATAGCGCGCGGGTGCTGTACGTGTCTGCGATCGCCCTGAAATTGGCTAAAACTTGGCAGCAGACACCGCAGACAATCGCGGCACAGTTGGCCGAAACTCTCCAACCGCTGTGCTACCCAGATTTCGCCGTTAAAGTCGCGCCGGCGGGAATTATTGAGCTGGAATTGACTGATGCAGGTTTAGCCGTCTGGTTGCAGCGTTTAGCTCAAACAAACCTCCCAGTTCCAGAATCTCGAATATTATCTCCTGTTGTGTCAGCCGATCGGCTGTTTCCCATTCAGTACAGCCACGCGCGCTGCTGTTCCTTGCTGCGAATGGCCCACCGCGAGCGCATAATTTCGATCGCGCAGCCGGATGTCGCTACAGCGCCACCAATTTGGTCGCTGGCGAGTCCAAATCCTATTCCTTGGATTGACGAGGGCGATCGACTGCGGTTAGTGCATCCAGCAGAACGCCGTTTAATATCCCAACTCTTAACAGTGCTAGACAATTTATATCCTAATTTTGAGGTGACAAACCGCGAACAACCTGTCAATTATTTCAAATTAGCCAATAGTTTGAGCGAAGCATTTCAGATTTTTTACAGCCAGTGCCGAATTTGGGGAGAAGTTAAAATAGAACAGCCCAAACTCGCCCAAGCTCGATTGGGTTTAATATTAGCAACTCAATCTTTGCTGCGATTTATCCTAGAAAATTTGTTTAACGCTATTGCTCCTTTAGAACTTTGAATTAGTCAGTATAAAAAAGTAATAACGAACATAAAATAAAGGATTTTACTGTATTTGGCGCTGTTTTCGACAAGTTTTATTTTTGAAATCGCATTGATAAATGAGTTATTTTTGCCAGCTTAAACAAATGTCCAACAAATAGCGATAACCCGTTACTCTTTGACAGAGAAATAGCAGCAGCACGATGCAGTTTAAAACATTGTGAATTTTCCGCCAGCGGTGCGATCGAGCATGATAAATTTCCGCTGCAATTGCCCGCGAAAAAACCCTCAAAAGCGTCCCATCGATGTTGTAATAAAAATGAGCAACCAGCCATTCATCATCCCTGCGAAAAATCCCGTCTTGAAATCCCAATAAAATGCCTGCATCTAGTTTTAAGGCGTTGCAGGCGAGAGTTGATCTTGTTCAATTTTTGCGATCGGCAGCGTTACTGTAAATGTACTGCCGACGCCTTCTTCACTGATTAAAGTAATTTCGCCACCGTGCAAGTCAACGCATTTTTTAACAATGCTCAGCCCCAGTCCAGTACCGGGAATGCGACCGACATTTTTAGCCCGATAAAACGAATCAAACAGCCGTTCTTGGTCTGCAACAGGTATGCCAATTCCTGCATCCTGGATCGAAAAGATAGCCTCAGTTTCAGTAAGTTTGAATTCAAAAATTACTTCGGTATTTGGAGGAGAATACTTAATAGCATTTGACAGCAAATTGCCCAGAATGCGCCGGAGCAAGCTTACCTCCAAACACGCGATCGCCGATTGACTGTGATTCACAAAAATCAGCGTCACCGGATCGGTTTGAGGTTTCAACTTCAGGCTGTTCTGAAATTCCACTACCAACTCATTACAAAACTTTGCTAAGTCTAGCGGTACCAAGCAAAACCCGGCTTGTCCTGACTCAACACGGCCGAGCAGCAGAACATCGTCTAATAACTGATCGATACCTTTGGCGGCTGCTTGAGTTTTGTCTAACAGTTCTTGTGTTTTCTCCTCTGTTAATGTCAACTTGTACTTGGTAAGAAGTTGTGTAGTGCCGATGATGAAATTCAAAGGATTGCGAACATCATGGGCAATCATGTACAGCAAAGATGTTTTCATCTCGTTGAGTTCTTGGGCTGTTTGCAGAGTGCGATCGAGTTGGTCGTGAGACAATTTGAGAGTTAAAGACAACTGGCGCGATCGCAGCAAAATCTCCACCCGCGCTTGCAATTCTATTTTCTCGATCGGAGCGATAATCAAATCGTCAATACTTTGCCAAATAAATTGCGTTGCCATCCCTACATCCGCTCGGGATGTAATCAAAAGGAAAGGCAAGCATACCGGGTGTTCTGCCTGTTTTTGGGCGGCAACCCATTGCCAGTGGCGTTTCAGCGAAATACCGTCAATTATCGCCAGGTCAAAGGATTGATTAAATGGTAAAAACTCCTCACTATTTTCTGTTGAGTGTGGCAGCAATACCTCATAGTAAACAGCTAGCCATTCTAATAACAGGCGGCGATTTTCTTTCTGTTCGACAAGTAATAAAATTTGACTCACGCAAGTTCTCCTAGCAAGCTGTGAACAATTCCCAGCAAATCTCTAACGATCAAAGGTTTTACTAACATATTCCGAGCACCGTGGCAGAGGCTTTCGTGCTGAATGGCAGCGCTTTGTTTGGGCGAGAGTATCAGAAAAGGGATTTGGTGATTTCGCAGGTGTTCGCAGCAGTCCCAAATCCGGCGGTCGAAACCAGAAATATCTACTAAAGCCATTCCGATCCTAGCAGGCTGACTGATAGCTTGTACAACCTCTTCAAAACTATAAGCTGCGATCATCTGGTATCCTTCTTTGTTGAGAAATTGTGCTAATAGTTCCAAGTTTCGGTGATTGCGGTCAACCGCTAAAATTATTGAGTTTTCAGTCATCTATCAGCTTCCTTTCAATACGGCTTCTACTATTTTAGATTTTAGATTAAAGAATTGAAGAATAGGGAATGACTGATTGTATATGGGTTTGGATCGTGCATAAAGTTGGAGTTTTTTTATCTGGTATTAGCTTACTTTTCGGCGAGGGATTACATCGGTTTTCAGTTGAGTGAAATACAGTAGGGGTAAAGGACACGACCGCGTGTCCTTTGACCCTACTGTATTTCATAGAATTGAAAACTACACTACGATAAAAGTCGAAAAATACACAAATTTACCAATATATTTAAGTTTTCCAGGACAGAGGCTAGTGGTGAGGTGCGCGGTGCGCACCCTACTAATTTGATTCACGACTGCAAAATTAGCTCCAATTGCCCAAAAACAGCACTACAAGCCCCGATTCAATCTTCATCCGGTTCATCCTCAATCCACACCGGCGCCGAACTCAAAATGCCGCGCAGCCCCCGTATCGGTTTGCTGACTTTGATGCCGTAGCGAGTAATCTCGAGTTCTCGCAAAGTTCTCTCGAAATTGCTGACTCGTTTTTTAATTACTCCGATCGCCTTGCGGATTTCTGTCCTATTATGCAGTTGGCGTTCCAGATAACGTATAAACAGAAGATTATCCGCCAAATAGCTAATCCCGATCTCGGTCAGCCGAAAATCTCCGCTAAGAGCTTCTACCTCATTAATCAAGATAACGGTGACTCCCATATTCTTGAGATACTTGCACAAAGCGTGCAAATTGTTCACCAAATCTTGCCCCTGCATCGAAAGCTTATAGCCAGAAATACTGTCAATCATCACAATCCGCGTCTTTTCCTCCTCCACCTCGTGGCGTACCATACAGGCAAACTGATCCGGCGAGTACAGCAAAGGTTCCACAGGTATCACCGAAAGACTTCCTTGCCCCATCATCGCCGCAACAGGGATGTTAACTGATTCGCAGCGCTGCAGCAGAGTAGAACTTGACTCCTCAAAAATGTAAACTACAGATCGCTCCCCCCTTCCTGCGGCTTCCTTCATAAACTGAATCCCCACCGTCGTTTTACCCACGCCGCTAGGCCCGCTAATCACCGTCACAGTCCCCCGTTCCACTCCCCCGTGCAGTAGTTCGTCGATTTCTGGAACCCCAGCAGAAATCGCTTCAGCAACAAAATCCTGTTGAAAGTTGTCCGGAAGCAGTCGCGGAAATACCTCCATACCAGCCTCAGTCAGGCGCAGCGAATGGCGGCCGCTGCGGAAGTTGGAGCCTCGCAGCTTGGTGACAGTCAGGGTGCGTCCTTCAGGGCGCAGTTCTAAATAAATTACTCCGTCGCTGATGAATTGCAAATCGTCATCGGGAGCACTTGAAGTGCCTTCTGACGTGAACACCACCGTCGCCCCCCCTTCCACCAAAAACCGCAGAAAAGACAAAACTTGCTTGCGAAACTGAAACTCATCCGCAGCTAAGTAGCGAAATTGAGTGATGGCGTCCAAAAACACCCGTTGTGGCTTGACAGCTTGGACTCGCTCGATAATCTTTTGTGTAGTCGGTTCTCGCTCCACCTCCGAGGGCGAGAAAATATCATAAGTCTGAACTTCTGTAAAAAATTCTGAGGATGGGCTCAAATCGAGGAACGCCATCGCTTCAATATCAAAACCGAGAGTTTCGGCATTGGCGCGCAATTGCGCTTCCGGTTCTCCTAAAGTAATAAACAGGGGCGTTTCTCCCAGAGCCACACCTGCTGCCAAAAAGTGAAAGCCCAGTGTAGTCTTGCCAGTACCCGGGCCGCCGCGCACCAGATAAGAGCGTTGAGGAATCAGGCCGCCGCCAATCACTTCGTTGAGACCGGTAATTCCCAGAGAAAGTCGGTTTTGAGACATTTGTTTTTTCATGTTTTGAATATCGGGCCCGTATTAATATTTAATGGTTTTACGCAGTGTTTTGATGATTTTTTTTACCGGGCGTCTGATAACCTTCATGAAATCTTTTTCTACCGAAAATTACGTTAGCACACAAGAATTAGAAAGTATTGTCGGCACTGCTGGAATCTGTATGCCGCAGTACACAGAGGTATTTTGGCAAGAACGGATAGAAAAAGCAGTTGCCCCGGGCACGAAAATAGATTGTACCGTTTACCCGAATACTCAGGAAGAACTGGCGGCTGTGATTGCTTGGGCTGGGCAAAATCGCTGTGCAGTCTTGCCTTGCGGCAGTGGCAGCAAACTTGATTGGGGCGGTTTAGTTAAGGGAGTTAATATTGCTGTCAGCACTTCGCGCCTCAATCGGCTTGTAGAACACGCTGTGGGCGATTTAACAGTGACTGCGGAAGCGGGGATGAAGTTTGCCGATTTGCAGCAAATTTTAGCCGCAGCAGGTCAATTTTTGCCGATCGATCCGGCGTATCCGCAACAGGCAACTTTGGGCGGAATTATCGCTACTGCTGATGCGGGTTCCTTGCGGCATCGCTATCGCGGGGTTCGCGATTTGCTGTTGGGAATAACCTTTGTGCGATCGGACGGTAAAATTGCCGTAGCCGGAGGTCGAGTTGTTAAAAATGTCGCCGGTTACGACTTGATGAAACTGTTTACTGGTGCTTACGGCACATTGGGTATCATCAGTCAAGTAACTTTCCGAGTTTATCCGCTGCCTGAATCCTCGGGAACCGTAGTGCTGACAGGGCAAACTAATGCTTTGTCCCAAACCGCTCAAATCTTATTATCCTCTGCTTTGACACCAAGTGCGATCGATTTGCTGTCACCTGAATTAGTCGCAAAATTAGGCTTAGGAAAGGGTTCGGGATTAATCGTCAGATTTCAAAGTATCGCAGAAAGTGTTAAACAACAATCAGCCCGCTTGCTGGAAGTTGGCGAAAAGTTGGGTTTGCAAGGCAGTAGCTGCTGCGACAATGATGAGCATCAGTTATGGCAAAGATTGCCAGAAACAATGTGGAATTCTGGCACAAAGTCGGCAATTATTTGCAAAATAGGAATCAGACCGTCGGAAGCTGTAACGGCCATTAACGAATTGCCGGTACAGGACGCTTGGATTCATGCAGGCAGCGGTTTGGGGGTTTTGCGGTTTGAGAATGCGACGGCCCAAACGCTGTTGCAGGTACGCAGAGGGTGCGAAGCGAAAGGCGGTTTTCTGACTGTTTTAGCAGCGCCGACCGACATCAAGCAACAGTTAGATGTTTGGGGCTATACTGGAAGTGCGATCGATTTAATGCGCCGGATTAAACAGCAGTTTGACCCGGAAAATATTTTGAGTCCCCATCGTTTTATAAGTGGTATTTAGTTTAAACTTTGTAGTCCGGAGTTCTGTTTTTATTGCATCCCGGTCTAATTCACTTGTGAACCAGATTTGTTTTTTAACGAACCGCTTTCGTCGCTTTAGCGAAGCGGCGCGTTAGCGCTAGACTGCAAAGGAAGAGAAAAGAAGAGAAGTTTTTCTTGGCACGTTTAGGAGGTTCTTAATTGCACTTTATCCATGCGGTCGATTGCTTTTGACTTCTCTCCTAGATAACTAAATTTTTTTCTTCTTCCTCCTTCCTCCTTCCTTCTTCCTTCTTCCCTCTTCCTTCTTCCATATATGCAAACTTCAGAAAAATCTCCCGTTCCCAGCGACGAGTTAAAACCCGCCAAAGAAAGCAATTTTTTAGCACAAAATCCCCACTTACAAACCCTCGAAATACCGGGTTTCGACCCCAAGAATCCGCCCGACCCGAAATTAATCGATACTTGCGTACACTGCGGTTTTTGCTTATCAACTTGTCCGAGTTATCGGGTACTCGGCAAAGAAATGGATTCCCCCAGAGGTCGCATTTATTTAATGGATGCAATCAACGAAGGCGACGCACCATTAAATGAAGCAACCTCGCAGCATTTCGATACTTGTTTGGGCTGTTTAGCCTGCGTTACAGCTTGTCCGTCTGGAGTTCAATACGACAAGTTAATTTCCGCAACTCGCCACCAAGTTACTAGAAATCAGGAACGCACTTTTTCAGATAATGTAATTCGCACTCTGATTTTTAATCTCTTCCCTTATCCTCACAGATTGCGGCCTTTGCTTGTACCGCTGTTTATTTATCAAAAATTAGGACTGCCAAAACTTGTCCGCAAAACAGGTTTGCTGAAAAAAGTATTTCCCCGCTTGGCCGCGATGGAATCAATTTTGCCGAAAGTTACTGTTGATTCTTTCCGGGATAATTTGCCAGAGGTAATTCCGGCACAAGGCGAAAAACGCTATCGAGTCGGCGTGATTTTAGGCTGCGTGCAGCGGCTGTTATTTTCGCCAGTTAATGAAGCTACGGTGCGAGTTTTGACGGCTAACGGTTGCGAGGTTGTAATTCCGAAAAGTCAGGGATGCTGTGCTGCTTTGCCGGAACACCAAGGGCAAGCGGAACAGGCGAAATCTTTGGCGAGACAAATGATTGATAGCTTTGAAAATACTGGCGTTGATTTTGTTATTATCAACGCTGCTGGGTGCGGCCACACTTTGAAAGAATACGGTCACATTTTAGCAGATGACCCGCAATATCGGGAGAAAGCTGAAAAATTTGCTGCTAATGTGAAGGACGTGCAAGAGTTTTTAGCAAGTGCGGGAATTACGGCAAAACTCAATCCTTTGATTGACGGAGATTTGACAATTGTGTATCAGGATGCTTGTCATTTGTTGCACGGGCAAAAGATTAGTTTGCAGCCGCGTCAGTTGCTGCAACAAATTCCGGGGGTGAAGTTAAAAGAGCCTGTGGATGCGGCTTTGTGCTGTGGGAGTGCGGGGGTTTACAATATGCTTCAGCCGGAGGTTGCTGATGAATTGGGAGTGCAAAAGGTGGAGAATTTGCTGAATACTGGGGCGGAGTTGATTGCTTCTTCTAATCCGGGTTGTTCTTTGCAAATTAAGAAGCATTTGGAGTTGCAGGGAAAGGAAGTTACTTTGATGCACCCAATTGAGCTTTTGGATTATTCGATTCGCGGGGTTAAGTTGCTGAGGAAGTAGTTTTGTAGGGCGGGCGGTGTCCGCCCTATTTTCGATGCTGAGTGAGATGTTTTTTAATGAACCGCAGAAATTCACAGGCGGGACGCCTGTTCCACACAGGGGGCAGAAGAATGAGAAAGAGGAATAGGTTATTGTATTGACAAAGTACGCGCGGCGTAGCTATCCCGCAGGGAATCGCACTTCTGACATTTCCCACAAGCTAAAATTAAATTTAACAGTCCCTAACCCCGGACAACAGTTATGGTAACTCAACTCAAGTCTCCTCAAAAACCTGATGTAATTTACCCCGACAGCGACGGCCAACCAATGTCAGACAATACTAAACAATTTCGCTGGATACTCATCATCCAACAAAATTTAGCGTGGCTTTTTGCCGATGACCCAAATGTATTTGTCGCGGGCGATTTGCTGTGGTATCCCGTCGAAGGAGATAACAAGATTCGCGTCGGCCCGGATGTGATGGTAGTCTTCGGCAGACCGAAAGGAGATAGGGGTTCTTACAAACAGTGGGAAGAAGAAAATATCGCGCCGCAAGTAGTGTTTGAAATTCTTTCTCCCGGCAACAGGCTAACAGAAATGAATAAAAAACAGGTATTCTACGATCGCCACGGGGTAGAGGAATATTACCTGTACGACCCGGAACGCAACGATTTCAGCGGTTGGATTCGTTCACAGGGGCGTTTGGACGTAATTGATGCGATCGAAAATTGGGTCAGCCCCCGACTGGGAATTCGCTTTGATTTGTCGGGTGAAGAGTTGCAAATTTATCGCCCTGACGGCGAACCGTTTACAAGTTATGAGGAGGTTTCTCGCAGCTTGGAACAAGCCGAACAGCGGGCAGAACAAGAACGGCTGCGGGCAGAACAAGCCGAACAGCGGGCTGCTGTACTGGCAGAAAGACTGCGATCTATGGGAATTGACCCGGAACAACTGTAAACTAGACTGGGGAAAAGAGCGATCGGGCTACATTAAGTAAGGTGCGGACTGCGCACCCTCATAATTAATATCAAACCCCGTTAATTTCACATTATATTTGTAAGGACGCGGCAATGCCGTGTCCCTACACGTAGGTTATTTTTCCCCCTCTTCTAACCTCAAAAAATGCACCTGTCCTGAAGCTTCCGCCGCCACAATTGTCACTCCATCCGGTGCAATAGCACAAGCTTTCAACGCACTATCTCCCCTGAAACTAGCAACTACTTTTCGACTTAACAAATCCCAAACTTTGAGAGTATTGTCATCCGAAACTGAAATCGCCCTATTTCCCACAGTCGCTACAGATGTTATCGAATCTTCATGACCTACCAAAGTAAAAATTTCTTTTCTACTTGACAAATCCCAAACTTTAAGATTCTTTTCTCGCCCGCCCGAAATCGCCCATTTGCCATCGGTTGTAACTGCCACAGCATTCACAAAACTCTCATGACCTTTGAGGGTGAAAAGTAGATGTTTGACGGCTAAATTCCAGACATTTGCCAAAATATTATTTTCTTTCCCCAAACTCCAAACTTTCAGAGTTTTGTCGCCGGAAGCCGAAATAATCCGCTTGCTGTCAGGAGTAACTGCCACAGCTTTTATCCCGTCCTCATGACCTGATAAAGTAAAAAGTTCCTCTCCTGTGTCTAAACTCCAAACTTTAATAGTTGTGTCTCCAGAACCGGAAATCGCCATCGTTCCGTCTGCCGTCACTGCCACAGAATTTACCCAGTCCGTATGACCAGTGAAAGTAAAGATTTCGTGTCCGGTTTCTAGATTCCAAACTTTCACAGTTTTGTCGCCGGAACCCGAAATTACTCGCTTGCTATCCGCTGTTATGGCGATCGCTTTTACCCAATCTTTATGACCGGGAATAGTAAAAATTTCCTGTCCGTCTTTGAGGTCCCAGACTTTAATGCTGTTGTCTCCTGAACCGGAAATCGCTTTCGTACCGTCCGCCGTCACTGCTACAGCATTTACCCAGTCATGGTGACCTGCAAATGATAAATTTTCTTTTCCTATCTCTAAGTGCCAAACTTTGAGATTTTTGTCAGAGGAACCAGAAACTATCCGCTGGCCGTCGGGGGTAACAGCCACAGCATTCACTGGGGCGATGTGATTGGTAAAAGTGAAAAGTTCTTCTTTTGTTTCCAGATTCCAAACTTTGAGCGTTTTGTCGCCGGAAGCTGAAATTACTCGTTTGCCGTCGGGAGTGACTGCCACAGCTTGAACGAAACTGGCGTGTTTTCCTAAAGTGAAAAGTTGCTTTCTTTCTGACAAACTCCAGACTTGAACAGTTCCGTCATAACTGCCGGAAATTATTTGTTCGCCGTCGGGAGTAACTGCTACACTTTTTACCCAATCTGCATGACCGGTGAGAGTAAAAAGTTCTTTTCCCGTTTCTAGGTTCCAGACTTTTATGCTGTTGTCTCCAGACCCAGAAATCAACCGTTTGCTATCAGGAGTTACTGCTACGGACTGGACAAAACTGCTGTGACCTTTGAAGTTAAAAATTACGTCCCTGGTTGTCAAATTCCAAACTTTTATGCTGCCGTCCCAAGAACCAGAAATTACTCGCTTGCCGTCGGGAGTTACTGCTACTGCTTCTACCGCAAAAGTATCGCCTGCAAAGGTAAATATTTCTTGTCCAGTTTCTAAATCCCAAATTTTAATAGTATTGTCCCAAGAACCGGAAATTACTTTAGTGCCATCGGGCGTGACAGCTACAGCATTGACGTAGGTAAGATGACCTTCGAGGGTTGAAAGTTCTTCGCCTGTTTCTAAGTGCCAAATTTTGAGAGTGTGGTCGGAGGAGGCAGAAATTGCCCGCTTGCCGTCGGGGGTGATTGCTACAGCTTGTACCCAATCTGTATGTCCGGTGAGGGTGCGCAGCAATCTCCCGCCGGGAGGAGTAAAGCTTGGCGTTAGCGGTCGCAGCCAGGGGCTTTTTTGGTGTTTTGCTTGTGCTAGCAGTGCTTGAATTTCTGGACTTTCAAAGCGCATCAAGCGGGCAATTAGTTGCGTGGCTAGTTGGGTTTTGTCTTTGGCTAGAATGTGGGCAGACAGACGAATTGCTTCTTGGATTAATTGGAGTTGGTCGCCTTTTTGGTCTGAGGTAATTATATCGGGACTTGTTGCTAAATCGTAATCTTCTATTAGCGCCTGTACTCCGGATGCTGACAGCTTGGCTTCAATAAAATTGTAATCTGTTAGTAAGCTGTATAATTTCTCGGAGTCTGAAGTCGCTGCTAGCTGACTTGGCAAGATTCCTAAATAGTGTCTCTGTTCTGCAGGCTGCATTTTATCCAGCCCTTGTGTAAACTCGCTCATGAATTTGTGGATGTCTTTTTTAAATGTATGCGATCGCTAGCTGCACCCTGCTGGAAACCCGATCGAGAATCTTTTCTCTTGACTTAGCATGACATATTTGAATGCTATGTGCTAGGGTCTGCTGTCCTTGGTTTGGTTATGGTTCGATGAATTGCTGGTTTTTGAGTCTGAGTCTGCTTTGAGAATTTTCAAGGAGTGCGATTATAATCAATCGCTGCCAATATAATTCAACTCAGCAACGCCCAATTAACCGATCGATCGACAAAAGCTGACATATATCGTTGTCTTTCTTTACATAGCCGGTCTTTGGGCGATGATTGTCGATCGATAAACAAACTCAAGCTAAAAATTTTCAGGTATCGCAATCCTATTTGATGTGGGAACAAGGCTTTTTTAAAGAAACACGATTCTGGATGCTCTAATTTTCTGTCAATGGGGCCGCATCAGCGAGGCAGATGTCACCCTGGTTGGGATTCGTACCTCAACCATATCTGCAATCTGCTTCGCCAAAGCTCTCAGAAAGCTTTGCAGGCGCGCCCCCTTCCTCTAAAATATAGAATAGAACTTGCACTGTTAAACCGGGTTTCTCAACAAAATCATTGGTTTGACCGCTAGGTAGGTAGGAAGAAACCGGGTTTCTGACTCCATAGCGCGCAAGTGGCGATCGCAAATAAGGCAGTATTGACTTTAGAGACAAATTTCATGGATGTTATCGAGTTTTTCGAGTTAAGTGCAGGCAAATGGTTTTCCCAGCGCACCGTACACAATCTCAATTCTGGGAAATTGCAGGCAGGTAAATCCGACCTCAAAATAGAAATACTGACAGCTAGCGATGCAGCAGTCGTCAAACTTTGCCAAGCACACTCCATTAACCCGGCCTCAACTGGGCTAACCAGCGTTCGGATTACTTGGGACGGTATTTCCGATCGCGACAAAGCTAAACAAATCGGTTCTACCATACTAGCGATCGTACCAAATCCCGACAATCCCAGCGAAGGCAAAGTGTTGCAAGACAAGGGTAACAGCCGCTACGTGATGGGCGACGACGTGCTGACATTGATTACAGAATCAGACACTCTCCATGCCGAAGAAAGGCTGTGGTATCTAATGCCCAATTTGCGGCTGCGGACTAGCGTTGTTAAGCAAGCTAACGGTACCGAACAAGCCTCTTTTTGTTCGGAAATTCGGATGGGAGGAAGTGCCCAAAATGAAAAGTGACAAATAACTATCTAGTTCCCAAAGTTTACACTCTATTTCTGCTTTCTCCCTTCTTTCTTCGGCCTTCTCTGGCAATCGCTTTTAACTTGGTATGAAAATCAGTGTGTTTGACAACTGGGAATGATTTTGCCACAGGTTTGTCCGCTAATTTGTGTTCAGCTTCGGCTCGATCGGCGAGGGCGGTAACAGCCACATCTTCATATACTACAAATTCTGTATTTTCTTTTGTGCGATCGTCGGCTGCGGGCAATTTTCCTGTTTCCTCGCCATCTGTGTTCGGGACTTCTGCATGAAGCGCCACGTCAAGTTGCGCCTCTGACGGCCCGCGAAAATCTAACTCTGCGGCACTAAATTCCGATTCCGGGTTCGATAAAAGTATATCTTCCTGTGGCATTTGAGCAGCACTTTCCCCGGTTAAACTTTGAGGAAAATTATTGCAGACCAAGCGTTCAAACTCGCGATTGAAATGATAGAGAGGTTGACCGATCCGATGCCACATACTCAATAGCTGTCCCACAGAAACAGCCTTGTAGCGCCCTTGATAAAGCGCTTCAACCACTGCTAAACGCAGCCAATAGCCGGGATACTTGGTCAGCCATTCACCCGCCAATTTCTCGGCTTTTTTGCCACCTAGGTCAAAACCGTAGTGAACCAGCAGAGCCGCTGCTTGTGCAGATATTGCGGTCACTTCTGTCATGGGAACTTGGGAATTTGGATTTTGAAGGAAGAAGGAAGTTCGGCAACGCGCAGTGAATCGGGAGTTAACTGATTTAACGGATGGATGTTGAGCGAAAAAGTTCGGCAACGGATGTAACGGATGTAACGAATGTAACGAATAGTAAGGAAGAATTCCCAATTATCCATTACCAATTACCCATTATCCATTATCCATTACCAATTACCCATTACCGATTACCCAATTGAATTAATCGGATAAACGCACGCCTCCTTCTACAGTTCGCGCGTCCCCGGAAAAAGGTTGGGGAGTCCCATTCCAGTTGAAGTCGCTAATTCTAAAAGTCAGGCTGCCGACTTGACGCTCAGGATTAAAACGCAAAATAATTGCGTAGCTGCGACGGCTGTATTCTACAGTGTAATTCGTACTGATTGCTTCCCCGCTTTCTAAATTAATAGCACTTTGAAATCCGACTCGAAACCCTCCGTAAACTTGCTGGACAAGTCCAAAAGACAGGACTCTCAAATCTACTAAGCGATCGAATAAAAACGGCGAGATACCGTCGCGCCCCACCTGGGTATAAGTCACGTTAAACCCAGTGTAATCGAGGAAAGGGCGGGAGAAATGACCGAACTGCCCTTGAATGCCGACACTGCCGGCGAGGGAATTTTGTCGATCGCCGCTGCTGTAATAAGTGCCAACTCCCCGGAGTCCCAGGGCTAGTTGCAAGAAAGGAACAACTGGCGTCCGCGTATACCTCAAACCCTGGGTGGGAGTGCGGGGCAGCGGTTCGCCCTCCCACAGGTTGAAGCCGCGACTCAAGGCAAAGCTGAGTTGGGAACGGCCCAAATCGACGCGGTTGTTTTCCCGCACTGGTTCGAGCAAGTCTGCTCGATCGGTGTCAGCATTGATAAATTGATACCCGGCTTGGTAGCTGAGATTGATGCCAGTGCCTCCGAGTTGGATGACTGGGGAAGTGAGGACTGCCCCGAGGCTGCTCTGCACGGTTTGATAGCCCAGAGAACCGTTAAACAGCCGATCGCGGTAACTATATTCTGCTGCCAGAGAGTGAGTGCCGATCAACTGCCGCAGGCGCAAATTGCCCCGAAAGCTGTCTTCCGGCAAATTCGGGAAATTTTCAAAACTCAAAAATATTGCCGATCCGTCCAGGCTGGTGCGCGGGCCGAGACTAGCGCGCAACCTCGCTTTCAGCCCGTAGCTGTCGGGAGAAAACGGATTACCGCCGTTCTCTGCCACGAGCCGCTGCAGGTAAATTTGGGGCGTCAGGGTCAGCCGCACCGGCCCGTTTTGCAACACCTCCAAACCGCACTCGGCATACAAACCGCCTCTGTCCCCCCCGTCGTAACCAAAAGTCAAACACGGGCCGTTTTGCTGCCGGCTGTCAAACACTTGCCTGCGGGGATACACGGGTATTTTCACGCGGTTGTCGAACACCAAGCGGGGTTGAGTTGTGACCAATTCCTCAGCCGTGGGCGAAATCCTTCTAATCGTCGCCCTCCGGGCCCTGTATTCAAATTCCGGCGGGGAAAACGGGTCGTTAGTAATCCGAATGTTCGTTGCTACCCTCGCGCCGTCTGGCAGCAGTTCGATGCGTTCTGCTTCAAAGCGGACGCGGTTGACGGCGCCGACCACTTGGGGGGCTGCTAACTGTCCGCCGCCGCCGATAGTCACTGTAGCAGCGCCGGGGGATTTGACTCCGCGCACGGGCTGCTGGCTGGTAATTCGATCGCTCAGCGGCTGTTCCAGAATCGTCCCAGCACTGATATCTGTCGGCAGTGTGGGGGTCAATTCGCTACCTGCTGCGGGCAGGAATATTTCGCCGCTGGCTTGTTCGACTGCGCCGCTGTTGAGGCCGAGATTGAACTCCATCTGCTGCCCGCGTACTACTTGTTGGCCGCGGGTATAGGCGACATTGCCGGATGCTACCACTTGGCGGGTGACTAAGTTGACGATCGCCCGATCGGCATCAATCACAGTTTGCCGGAACCGCACAACGACATTACCAACTGCCGTGACAATTTGCTGCTTGTCGTCGAATTCTTGGCGGTCGGCCTTAATTTCAATAGTATCGGCCGGACTCACCGGAAACGGCACCGTCCGCTGAGAAGGCGCAGTGCGGACTCCCGGCGCCGCTGGTTTAGGTCGCGGCTGCGGCCGAGGCGGCGGTACGGGCGTCGTTCCCGGAGTTGGAATGTCGAACTGCTGTTGCCCGCTGGGTGCTGGTTCTGGCGCGGGTTCTGGAACGGGAATTTCAGCAGGTTCGGGAGAGTTATCTTCTAACTGCCGGCCTTGGGCCTGATACCAACTTTCCTGCTTTCCGACAAGATTCCTCTCCTGTTGTTTCTGTGCCTCTGCGGTTCGTTTCCTATTGCGAATGGCAATGGCATTTTCTACCGAACCCAATTGGTAAGCAGTAAACGAGGAATCTTTCGGAGTTTCCGCAGTTTTGGGTTCTCCCACAGGAAACCGACGCTGAAATCCCACCACTGCCTCGCCGCGTTCCACTTCCGCTAGGGGGTCGGCGATTTCTGGAGGCCGGTCGGTGGCTGGGGTAGTGCCGAGGAGTGTGGCTGCGGGTGCTGCTGGGGCCGGTGTGGGTTCTGGCTGAACGATATCTGGGCTTGGTTCCGGTATTTCTGCGGGGTTGCTGCGGGTGTCTCCATCGCCGATCGCCACAGTGAGGGCGACTTTTTTTGGCTTTGCGATGTAGATGATGGCAGAGGGTTCTGGCGGCGGTACCGGATAGGGCATAGTTACAACAGGTAAGTCATCCGATTTTAGATTTTAGATTTTAGATTTTATAGGGTGCAAATTATTGAAAATTTTTGCATCTAAAAGGCAACTGTTTAGACATTAATCTGACATCTAAAATTTGCAGTGGCTTTGGCGCGCCGGAATATGGCTGCTTTCAGAACTTGCTTCCGCCACAAGATAACCTCGCTGCTGGTGCGAGGTCAAGTTTTTTTCGACTAATTTTTGCGGGTTTGCGGGCTTGCTAGGGGGCTGCGGTGGCGTGCCCCCCAGCAAGCGGCAGAGATAACTTGTTTATTCCATGTCTCTGCGGTTGGGGTTCCGGGCTGGGTCATTGGACAAAAATCCAAAGATGAACAGGGAAACAAAAAATAAAACAACTACATTAACTACGATTTTGAGGGTTAGCACTGTGGGAGTCTCCAAAGATGGCATAATACTGAGCTGATTTGCTGCTGTTGCGGCAACTTTTTTATCATAAGCTAAAGATTAGTCAATTTTCTCTTTGCTTTTGAGGATTTTTGGCAAGTTGATTTTTGCCCAATTCCAGAGTTGCTCCGCAATGTTTTCTAGTCGCAGCATGACTCGATCGAGCCATTCGAGCACTTGTTCTAGCGGGTGCTTAATGTATCCCATCGATTCTGCTTTTGTTTCTAAGTATTCGCCCTCGGGTTGGACGCCTGCGCTCTGATTTTTTGGTTCGGCTGCGGCGGGGGTTGCGGGGGTGTATCTGCTGGTTTGCGCGGTGATTGCTGCTGGGGATTGGCTGTTTTGTCGGGTGTTCGGGTTGGTGTTTTTTGGCACTTGGGTTTCCGGCGCGCGCCCTGGGGTTGATTCTGCTGCGAGTGCAGAGCTATTTTTTTGAGTAACTGCTAAATCAGATAAATCAGATGCTGTTTGGGGTTGACTTTTTGGGCTTTTTGCCAGCAAGCTCTGTTTTAGCTGCCCTAGCAGGCGGTGAAGTGCTTCGGGGTAAGGGGATATTGAGACTGCGGTTGATCGACCTTCTGGCAATTCTCCTTCTTCTGCAATTTCCTGCTTGACTTTTGGGATAGCTTGTGCTACCAGACTTTGAGCTGCTGCCTCGGGTTCGGAACTGCCCTCGATTAAATGCTGCGGTGCTGCTTCCCCGAATAAGTCTTGCCAGTTCAGCCACGGCCGATCGACCTCTGGGCTTTTTTGCGTGTTTTCTTGTTCTTGTCGCTGTTTCAAAGAATACTGAATAGCAACTGCTTTTTCCGTATTATCACTTGCTGCTGTTTCTTTGCCGAGGAGGTGGTCTACTGACGACCAAATAATTCCTTCGATGTTTCGAGCGTATTTTTCGAGGATTTCGCGGGCGGACAAATCTAAATTGGCGTCTGTGCCGGATGTATTAATTTTTACTCCGGGGGCTTCTGTGGGTGCGGCGATTGTTTTTGCCGCTGGCGGTAGGGTTAATTCTTCGAGGTTGACGGCGGCGCGATCGAGTAATGTAACAAAGGAGAGAGGAGTAGGGGGTCGATCGAACTTGCTGTTAAAATTAGTTTCTAGTTTTGGGGTATTGTAGTCGATCGAATTCGATGCCGCAATTGACTGCTGTGCGGTTTTTGCTTCGATCTGCGCGCGGGCTGTTTGGACTAGGATTGTATTGCGGTCGATCGATTTTTTAACTGCGAGGATTGATTCTCCAAACTGATTTCTTTTCAAAGCAACCGGGCTCGTCTGAAGCCATGCCATCAATTCCCAAAAACGACGCATCGGCGGCAACTGCGCTTTTTTGGCCGCTGACTCCAAACCGAGATTAAATTTTAATTCTTTTTGGGTAATTTCCCGCCGTTCGGGCCCAGTGTTGGCAATTTCCCAAGTTATGCGACCTTCGAGCATTTCCTGCTGTTCGGGTGTCAAAATATCTAATATCTGATTTTCTTTTCCGACCAATACTAAAGTGCGGGCTGGGATAAAACTGGCAATTCCCTCAACTTTCGGTTGCGGTTTTAATTCAGTTTTAGCAAGCGGGTGTTCTAAGACGGAAGTGGTTTGATGCTTTGCGATTTGTCCGCTCAAATTGATTGCCGGATGTAAATCGTTAGCAGTATTTCCCTGATTAATTAACAGCGGGAAGCTGGCTAAAGTTTTCGCAGTTTGCGACGAGTTTAGCAAATTTTCGGCTAGGTGCAAAATTTCGGCGATCGAACTTTCCTCGGAAGTTTCCCCCTGATACCAATTTTGTTGCAAATCGGGGTTTTCGTCGCCGCTAAATTCTTGCAGTTCCGGTAAATCTACTTTTTGGCTTGATTCCCGCAACTGTCGGCCCAGCATTCGGGAACTTTGCACCAGCAAATAAGCTGGATAAAGCAGAATTTGGGTGGCGGTGAGAGTTGCTTCTTTAATTTGACGCCAAGTTCGATCGCAATTGTCGGCAACTTGGCGGGACTGTTTCGATATAAAATTTAATAGTCGGCTTTGGTAGGGGCCGTAGTAACCGTTGGACATAAGTTTTATTATTGAATTCAGATTTTTGATTCGCGCCGGAATTGCTGAATATTGCTGTAAAATCAAAGCGAGATCTTAATCGCAGCTTCAAACCCTCTGAAACCTTTATTTCTTCGCGTCCTTTGCGTCTTCGCGGTTCAATCCGATCTTTGATTAATACACAATTCCTATTTTAGCGAAATATGAGCGCTTCTGTGTCACCTGCTAGCAACAATATTTCTGCCACTGTCGAGAAGTTGCGCCGCCTCAGCCAAGTGGAGGTTCAGTCTGGCTGGAGGTACTGCGATTCTGACTCGGTTGTCTCTTCGGTAAATATTTGTAACAGCCCTGTTGCCGAACTTAACGGCAAAGGACATATTGCGTGGCCGTCGGGGAAACAAGTTTTGTATTTGGGCCAGCAATTTGTAATTCCTGACAGTTTGCACGGCTATCCTGTGGTTGGTTTGCGGTTGCTGCTGGGTTTGACTTGGTGGGCAGAAGATGCTCAAATTTTTGTCAACGGCGAGTTAGTCGGACAGGGAGATTTATTTGATTTTGCCGATCGAGTTTTGTTGAGTTCGTCGGCCAATCCCGGAGATGAATTTTTAGTTATTTTGCGGTTGGTAAGTCCGGGTCACGATAGCGGTGCTTTAGTGCGATCGATTTGTTTGTACGAAGCTGCTGACTCTTCTTGTTTCGATCCGGGTTTTGTTGCTGCCGAATTAGAGATTTTGCAAAATTCGCTAAGTCGAAATTTAGAAATTGTAAATTCCCAATACCTCTCCACTGAAACAATAGCAAATCGCCCCATGTTTGTCAAGGGGGAAACGCTGAAATCTGAGATTGATTTGGCCCTTGGTTTGATTGATTGGTCGGCGGTGAGCGATCGCGAAAAGTTCGATCGCTCGCTGTCTGTTTTGCGGCACAATTTACTGGGATATCTGCGGGCTTTTTCTGGGGATTTAGATGAGGGAAACGCAGAGGTCGCAGAAACGACAGAGAGAGGAAGAAAAGATGCGGTTGTTGAGGTTGGAGAAAGCGGCAACGCTACATCTATATATATAGGAGAAAGTGTAGCTCTGACATCTTTTTCTGGGGATTTAGATGAGGGAAACGCAGAAGCCGCAGAGGCCGCAGAGGGAGGAAGAAAAGATGAGGTTTTTGAGGTTGGAGAAAATAGCAAAGCTACATCTATATATATAGGAGAAAGTGGCGATCGAACATCTATATATACAGGTAAAATTTATTTGGTCGGTCACGCTCATTTAGACTTAGCTTGGCTGTGGCCTGTCCCGGAAACTTGGGAAGCGGCAAAGCGAACTTTTGAGTCGGTATTGAAATTGCAATCGGAGTTTCCCGATTTGATTTTCTGCCATTCAACTCCGGCGCTTTATGCTTGGATGGAAGAACATCGCCCGGACTTATTTGCAGCGATTAAAAAACAGGTGGCGGCGGGTTGCTGGGAAGTTGTCGGCGGGATGTGGGTAGAACCAGATTTAAACTTGATTTCCGCTGAATCAATGGTGCGGCAAGTTTTTTACGGACAGCGTTATGCAAAAGAAAAATTTGGGGAATTGATGCGGGTGGCTTGGCTACCGGATACTTTCGGTTTTGGGTGGCAATTACCTCAGATTTTGCGGCAAGGCGGAGTTGACTATTTTGTGACGCAAAAGTTGCGTTGGAATGATACAACGGAATTTCCCCACGGTGCGTTTTGGTGGGAAGGGTTGGACGGTACTAAAATTTTTAGTATGATGTCTCCTCCAATTGGTGAAGGCATAGAATCTGTGAAAATGGCAAGTTATGCTTTTGACTGGCAAGTTAAGACTGGTTTGCAAGATGCTCTTTGGTTGCCTGGGGTTGGCGACCACGGCGGCGGGCCCACTCGTGATATGTTGGAGGTGGCGAAACGCTGGAAAATGTCGCCTTTTTTCCCGAGGTTGGAGTTTGCGAAAGCGGTTGATTATTTGTCTTTGATTGAGAGTCAGTTTTTGCCAGAAGTTGCGACAACTAGGCCAGAAAGTGATGTTCCCGAATCGGACAATCAGGAGAATTTGGGGGCGCTAGAATTTTCCAAATTGTCGGCAATGAAGGATGCAAATCCTCCGATCTCACAACTCAAAACTCTTCCCGTTTGGAAAGACGAACTTTATTTAGAATTCCACCGGGGTTGCTACACGACTCGCGCCGACCAAAAACGCCAAAACCGCCGCTGCGAAGAATTGCTCTACCAAGCGGAGTTGCTGTCTTCGCTGGCAACGATTTGTACTGGTGCAGTTTATCCGAAATCAGAATTAGAATCTGCTTGGAAACAAATTTTGTTTAACCAGTTTCACGATATTTTGCCCGGTTCTGCGATCGCCCAAGTTTACGCGGATGCTAATCTAGGATGGGTCGGGGTCGATCGCACTTGTCGCGAAATCCTGCTAAAATCTTTGGATGCAATCTCGGCTCAAATTTCTCTGCCAAATCCTCCGCAGCCCGACGCTCAACCGATTTTGATTTTCAATACTCTCAATTGGTCGCGCTCTGAGGTTGTCGCCGTACCGCTTCCCGATGTGGCTGATTCAGGTTGGCAAATTTACGATTTTTCAGGACAGCCACTGGTGTCGCAGATTGTCAGGGGCGATCGACTCCAATCGCAATCTACACTGTTATTCTGGGCAAATAATCTGCCCGCCGTTGGCTACCGGGTGTTTTGGCTGTGTCGCGAAGACGCTCAAACTGTAGATAATGCCTTCGCAAGTCCAGAAACCGAAAAAAAGACAGAGTTATCAAAACTTACATACGGTATAGCACAGAAAAACACACCTGGTCAAGAAACGCTTTTTGCAGCCGCAGAAATGGTTTTAGAAAATGAATTTATTCGGGCAACAGTAGACGGACAAACCGGGGATTTATCCAGCATTTGGGATAAAGTAAATAACAGAGAAGTCCTGAATGCAGCAGGCGGCAATCAACTGCAAGCATTTCAAGACAGCGGTCAATATTGGGATGCTTGGAATATCGATCCAAATTATGAAAAACATCAACTACCAACGCCGATACTCAAAGATATTTCTTGGGTAGAGCAGGGACAAATACGGCAGAGTTTGCGCGTAGTCCGACAAATTTGCAAATCGGAGTTTTGCCAAGATTATATAGTAGAAATAGGTTCGCCACTGCTGAAAATCAAGACAGTTGCAGATTGGCAAGAAACTCACGTTTTAGTAAAAGCAGCCTTTGGGTTAAATGTAGAAGCAGATTTTGCAACTTGCGAAATTCCCGGCGGTGCGATCGCACGCACAACCAAGCCGCAAACACCCGCCGAAAAAGCCAAATGGGAAGTGCCGATTTTGCGCTGGACTGATATCAGCAATGACGGCTTTGGAGTGAGTTTGCTCAACGATTGCAAATACGGTTGCGACCTTCAACCGAATCGAATTCGGCTGACTTTGCTTCGGGGTTCGACTTGGCCGGATGAACAAGCAGATGTAGGAGTTTCGGAATTTACTTGTGCAGTCTATCCCCATGCTGGAAATTGGCAAGAGGCCGGCACAGTTCGGCGCGGCTACGAGTTGAATTTGCCGCTGCTAGTAAAGGTGTTACCCAAGTTAGAGAAAAATGACCGCAAGACTCTGCCGGCAGTTGGCAAGTTCTTGGATTTGTCCGCCGACAATTTAGTTTTGATGGCTTTCAAACAATCGGAAGACGATTCTAATGTGTGGATTTTGCGGTGTTGCGAATCAGAGGGGAAAGAGACTGTGTTAGAATTCAAGAGTGATTTGGGATTAGAAATTGTAGAGGCAGTAGATTTGTTAGAACGACCTGCCAATTTGTCTGAAAAGTTGCCCGAAGGACGAGGATTTAAGATAGAGCTTTGGAAAATCGCGAGTTTTTCAGTTGTGCGCCAAACAGAGACCTAAAGACTTTATACCGAAATCTGCAAAGATTTCTCAACCTACCTCTTTCGCTCTCATCTATTCTGTTATCATCTCCCCTGTGCGCCCTCTGCGGTTCATGGAAAACACATCCAGTGGGCACAGGTAAAAGCGTGAGGCTAAAATTTAATTGTACGAGCACGATCCTGCCCGAATTATCGCCTTTTAATAGAGCCAAAAAAAAGCTATTCCCAAAGTAACTAAAGTCAGCGGCAGCCCGAACCGCAAATGTTCCTTAAAAGTCAGCCGATCGCCTGATTTCCCTGCAACTTCAGCTACAATTAAATTAGCCACAGAACCCAACAAAGTTAAATTCCCCGCCAGAGTAGAACCCGCCGCCAACAAAAGCCAAGCTTGTGTATCTGTTTTGACAATCACCGATTGCAGAACTAACACCGCGGGTACGTTAGAAATTAAGTTAGAAAGAATTACCGTTACTCCCAACAAACTCAGCGGCGTACCAGTCAAATTAGTTAAATTGTCCAACAAACCCAGTTGTTGAGTTGCTTTAGTAACCACAAACAATCCCGCAAACATTACTAGCAAATTCCAGTCAACGCCTTGCAAAATGCGATCGGACTTGACGCGCCTAGTAATTAACAATACACTGGCAGCTATCCAAGCAGATTCTGCTAAAGGTGCTCCCGCCAAAAAAGCTACTAAAAGTCCTGCTGTCACCCACAAACTTTTTGCTAGTAAAGGCTTGAACAATCGATAGCGGACTTGGGGAACCTCCGGCAAAGATTTGCAAGAACGCACTTCTGGATAAAGCAACCACAGCCAAGCTACTTGAACCAGCAAACAAATTAAAGCTACCGGTGCGAGAGAGCGGGCAAATTCTAAATAACTAATTCCCGAAAAAGAACCGACGAGAATATTTTGCGGATTCCCACTCACAGTCGCTACCGAACCTAAATTAGTTCCTCCGGCTAAAGCTAAAAGATAAGGGATAGGATTGAGAGACAAAGAGCGAGTCAGACTCAGTGTTAAAGGGGCGAGCAAAATAGCAGTAGTGTCGTTAAGAAAAAATGCCGATAGAATGCCGCTGCCAAAAGTAACGGCCACCATAATGCCGAAAGGAGAACGAGTAAAGCGAGTTAAAAACTCCAAAGCGAGTTGAAAAAAACCGGATGCTCCCAAAGCCGAATTAACGATCATCATTCCCAGCAAAAAAACGATCGTACCTGGGTCGATCGCCTCCCAAGCAGTTTTGAGGTTGAGTATCCCCAAAACCACTGCCAAAGCTGACCCAACAATGGCGATCGCCGCCCGGTTCATCCGCAGTCCCGGCAAATATCCCAAACCGAATCCCAAGTAAGTCAGTCCCAATACTAGGTATTTGAGTGTTATCATATATACTTAAAACCATTGATTGCCGTTTTTTTCGATTGTCTGGGATGCTAAAAGTACAGACCGGGTAATTGCAGCTAAACCTGCTGGCATTGCAACTAGCGGGAAATATCGCCGGCAGACGGTCTACCAACTACAAACAAACAAAGTGGTTGCATTGGGAAGCGAAAAGCAGGGTGCTGGACAAGTTGTAAATTTATTACAACTTGTAACTTTTTTCAAACAACAGGTTTAATTTAGTTTCACAAGAAAGTTAAATTCCAGAAAGTAAAATTAATTACAGTCGAGTTAAGCTAAAAGTGTTTGCTAAAAAAAGTAATTCAAGCAACCCAGAAACCAACAATTCTCACTTAACCGACACGGAGGGCGAGCTCGCGGCAGCCAAACTTTCGTACGGTCAACAAGTCGAACAGGATTGGTATCTAACTCTCTACGACAATTTTCCTGGCATTTACTTCGTCCTAGACGCTTTGGGAAGAATTTTTTCGCTCAATCAATTCGGCGAGTCTCGCCTCGTATACAAATCGCAGGAATTAATTTGTCATTCAATTTTTAACATATTTTACTGCCAAGAGCAAGGGCAAATGCAGGCAGAATTTGCCGGATTGGCCCAGCCGGAAAACGGTACGGCAACTCCAAAAGTTGCCTGTTGGGAAGGTAATTTGACTTGCAAAGACGGCAGGATTATCGCGGTAAAAGCAACCGCGCGCGCAATGCTTGCGGTTGACTGGAAAATAGAGGAAAATACCAATGGTCGCTCAATTGCCAATTTCCAACTGCCGGCTGTACTGTTAGTTTGCGAAGAAATTAAAACCGCTTCGCAGCCATCTAGGCTATCGGTGCCGCCCAAACAGAGAGAAAATTGGCGCAGTCCAACTTGGGCGATCGCAAAATTAGCCAAAAGTCAACTTAAACAACGCCACAATCTAGAAGGATTCATCCGCGAAGTAACAGAAACTGCTGTCAGTATTGTCAACTGCGATCGAGCCAGTATTTGGCTGTACGGCGAAGACAAAACGCATCTTCACTGCATCGACCTTTACGAACAAAATACTAAACTCCATTCCGTACAAATAATCATCACAGCCGCCGACTGTCCGGCATATTTTCAAGCTTTAAGCTCCGCAAGTGCGATCGCAACTGTGGCAGCAGAAAATGACCCGAGAACGCGAGAACTTGTCGGTCCTTATTTTGCCGATCGCGGCACCACGACTTCCCTGTTAAACGTACCGATTGTGCTGGCAGGTCAAAGGTTGGGAATAGTCAGCGCCGAACGCCACGGTTCTGACGGCGATTGGACGGAAGAAGAACAGGAATTTACCCAAATATTAGCAGATTTTGTATCGTCAAGTTTGTCAGTTAGCGAAAGCTTTAAATTAGAAGCAATGCGACGCGAACAGCAGCAAAACTTGCTGACCAAATACTACGACCAACTAGAAGAAAGAGTAGAAAGACGCACTGCTGAACTAAAAAAAGCCAACCAAAAACTGCAACAAGAAATAATTAAAAGAAAACAAGCAGAAGCAGAACTGCGCCGGCAGCAACAAGAACAGCAAATTATTTTTGATTCCGTGCCGGCGATGATTTGGTACAAAGATACCGAAAGCCGCCTGCTGCGAATTAATCAAGCTGCCGCTGCATCGAGAGGTTTGCCCGCAGCTCAATTAGAAGGTAAATCTTTTTATGAAATATATCCAGATGAAGCAGAGCAATATTATTTAGAAGATTTGGAAGTAATCAATTCCGGTCTTCCCAAACAGGGTAAAGTCGAACTGCTGCCAACTGTCTCGGGTCAAAAATGCTGGGTGCGGACAGATAAAATACCTTACCGCGACGAAACAGGTAAAGTTGCTGGCGTGATCGTGTTTGCAGTAGAGATTACTGATTTAATTCGAGTGGAAAAAGAACTGCGAGAATATCGCGATCGCCTCGCAGAAAAAGTCGATAAACGTACTGCCTTGTACCGGCAAGCTATGGCCGCTTTGTACTCGGCAAATATGCAATTGAAACAGCTAATTAGCAACAGCTACTCCCGCCGCGAAAATGGCAGGAATACAGTAGTACCGAGCTTGCTTGAATCCGAAGCTTATTTTGAAGCAGTTGCCGTGGCTGACCGCGACACAATTTTGAGCGTCAGCAGCAATTTTGCCGAGCTGTTCGGTTACGAACCTGCGGAAATGGCGGGAATGAGCTTGCTGGAACTGCTGTCGCCGAAATCATACAAACAAGCGGCGCAAATGATTTCAGCAGCCACCAATACAGTCTGTGAAACTATTTTTCTCAGGCGAGACGGAACTGCTTTTCCCGCTGATGTGCGCAGCAAATTCGTATTGTGGGAAGGTCGTTTAGTGCAGGTGAAAGCAGTGCGAAACCTCACGGAACGCAAATTAATCGCAGCAGAATTAGAGCGATCGCGCTCTCTGCTGCACGCTACATTGGAAGCAACGGCAGACGGCATCCTCGCCGTTACTACCGCCGGAGAACTGATTAGTTTTAACGAAAAGTTAGTCCAAATGTGGGGAATTTATGAAGAAGTTAGAAACTCAATGGATAGAACGGTGCGGCTAACATTTCTCACCAAGCAAGTTAAAGATCCGAGCGCTTTTTTGCAGAGAGTTAAAGAAATTTATAGCGATGCGGAGTCCGAAGGCTGCGATATTATTGAATTTAAAGACGGCCGCACTTTTGAGCGCTACACGCAGCCGATTCGAGTCGGACAAAATATTATTGGCAGGGTGTGGCGCTTCCGCGATATTACCTCTCGCGCAAAGGTGACGGCAATGTTGGGAGATTCTCAAAGGCGCTTTCGGGCAATTTTTGATTCTTCTTTCCAATTTGTGAGCTTGTTGAAACCGGACGGCACTCTGCTGGAAGCTAACCGAACTTCTCTGGATTTCGCGGGAATTAAGCTGCGGGATGTGGCAAATAGACCGTTTTGGCTATTGCCGTGGTGGGGAGATTCTGAGGAAGTTCGGGAACAGTTGCAAGATGCAATTTCTCGATCGGCAAAAGGTGAATTTGTTCGCTACGAAGTGGAACTTCAAGGTGCAAATCGGACGGCAATTGTTGATTTTTCTCTCAAACCGGTCGCGGATGAAACTGGCAAAATAGTATTGCTGCTGCCGGAAGGTCGGGACATTACTAAAAGTAAGCAAGCCCAAGTAGCGCTGCGGCAACAAATAGAACGGGAACGCCTGATCGCACAGATTCAATCGCGCATCCGTTCTTCTCTGGATCTCCAAGATATTCTCAACACTACAGTAGCGGAAGTCCGGGAGTTTTTGGCAACCGATCGCGTCCTGGTTTTCCGCTTCCGACCCGACTGGAACGGAGATGTGGTGGTGGAGTCAGTTGGAGAAGGATGGATTCCACTGAAGGGGGTGCCAATTGACGATTGCTGTTTTGCTAATACTTACATCGGACAGTATTTAATGGGCCGCATTCGCGCCATAGAGGATGTTCATGCTTCTAATTTGAGCGAGTGTCACCTTAATTTTTTGGCGGCGTGTCAGGTGAAGGCAAATTTGGTAGTGCCGATTGTCCAGCAGGGAATGGAACCTAGGGAAGGTAACGGTTCTTGTCAAGTGCCGAAGTTGTGGGGTTTGCTGATTGCCCACCACTGTTCGGGACCCCGCCATTGGCAGCAGTTTGACATGGATTTGCTGAGTCAGTTGGGCACTCAAGTGGCGATCGCGATCGAACAATCTTTACTTTACCAACAGTTAGCTGCTGCTAACCAGCGGTTGGACGCGTTGGCGAATTTGGACAGTCTGACTCAATTAGCTAACCGCCGCCGGTTTGATGAGGTGATCAACGGGGAATGGGAGCAGTCTAGCTCTTCGGAACCGCTATCTTTGATTATGTGCGACATTGACTGTTTTAAACTTTACAACGACAATTACGGCCACCAAGCCGGGGATGCTTGTTTGCAGCAAGTGGCGCGGGCGATCGGGGATGCTTGCACGAACGCACCTGCAGAACGCCTCTATTTGGCTGCTAGGTACGGCGGCGAGGAATTTGGGATAATTTTGCCAAATACGGATATCGTGGCTGCACAGGCTGTTGCTGAGGGAATCCGCAGCCGCGTCAAAGCCTTGGCAATTCCCCACATCAAGTCTGTTGTCAGCGATTGCGTGACTCTCAGCTTGGGAGTTGCGGGCGTTTCGGAAAATCAAAATTCCCCGAAAATGCTGATTGAAGCGGCGGATAAGGCACTTTATCGAGCTAAGTCTGGCGGGCGAGATCGAGTGGCGATCGCGATTAGTGAGTAGTCAGGTTATTTTAGATTTTAGATTTTAGATTTTAGATTTGGGAATTACTGATGAAGCTGCTGGTTTGGAGCTTGTCTACAGTTGCATTCTTTTTTTGAAACTGGTATTACTAAAAAAACGATCGCCCTAACTGGCATAAAGTTAGTGCGATCGCGGTACTATGAATTAGCTATCTATTAATCAGATTCGGTGCGGAATTTTTACGCATTTCCACGAAAATTGTTACAAGACTTCACAGAAAGAGGAGAAGAGTGGGAGATGCGGAAATTTTTCCTTCTAATGACTAATAACTACTGACTACTGACTACTGACTAACCTATTTAGCTAACAGTTTTTGAAACACCTCATACATATCCTCAGCCAACTTTTTAGGATTCCACAAAGGGGCGAGATGTTCTGGCTGCTTAGATTTTACTAAATGCTCTTTCACCGCATTTCTCAAACCCGCATCGCGGCCAAACTTAACTCCCAACTGCGTGTATTCCTCCCAACTCCACGCCGCACCAACATCAAGATTTGCACTTTTCATAAAAGCGTAACCCATCCGCGAAAGATATTGGTCGCCAGATCGAGTTACCACTGGCAAATTCGCCCACAAAGCCTCTAAATTGTGAGTTCCCCCGTTGTAAGGATAGGAATCTAAAAGCACGTCGGCTACATAATAAATAGCCCGGTGTTCTTCCTCACTTCTGGTTTGCCCTATAAACTTAATCCGAGCAAAATCTACTCCCTGAATTTCGCATTCTTCGCGGTAAGTGCTGTGAATAACATCGGGGTCGCCTTGACCTTTGCGGATTAACCAACTCTCTGGTACTTCCTTAAGGATTTTAACTTGAGCTCGTACCATTTCGGGATTGGTTTTTCTCCCTGGCGCAACGCACAGATAAGTCATTTGATCCAAGCCAATTCCGAGAGCATTTCTAATCGCCTCTCGGTTCACAGGAATGCTTTGCAGTTCGCCAATTGCTACCGAACAAACAGGCAATCTCACTAACTGTTCTAAGTAATTTTTTTCAACACCAGGGGGGTGAGTGTGTTCGTCGCACAGAAAGTAGTGATTATCTGAAATGTATGGTGCGTCGAATCCTAGCCAAGAAACGCAAATTCCCGCAGGATATTGGTATAAGACTTCGACATTTGTTGGCACTGTCATCGAGTCTAAGTCTATCAAAACATCCAAGTTGTCTTGCGCTACTTCGGCGAAGATTTCGCCGCCATCAGCAAAGCCGTTTGGATATTTTTTAGGCCAGTAAAACTTGCCCGCCATTTCTTCAAACCGCTGCGTAACTTCATCTCGATTGAGTTTCCCGGTGACGTAAAGGTGAACGTGGGGGGTAATGCGGCTTAATTCGCGGATTAAAGCTTCGCTGCACCAACCTACCGAGTGGCGGCGGAAGTGTTTGGAAAGAAAGCCGATTTTTAAAGGCTGTTGTTTGATTTGGTAAGTGGTTGGCTTGATTCTGTTAATTTGCTGCCGCAGCGGGACGGCTTTTTTGTAGTATTCTTTGGCAATTAGTCTGTAGAAACTGGCATTTTTTTCGCGGTTGTCTCGCAGGTGAGAAACTGCAAACAGGAAGATTTCGTAGAGCAGTTTTAGTTCGATTACGCTAAAGCTTTCCACCTTTTCGTAGCAGAGTTTTTCGATTTCTTCGAGTTTCTGAATAGCCTGTTTGCTGACACCGGATTGCAGGTAGGAAAAGACGTAGGCTGTAGCTGACATGATTGGGGCGACATCGCCGCAGTTTTCGCAGTATTTGTCGGCTACATTGCGGGCTCCGGCAAGGTTGGTGGAATGGCTTAGCAAGTCGCACAGTTGTTGGTGGGCTTCGCTGAATTTGGGGTTGCATTGGATCGCCTTTTCAAAATTGGCGATCGCGTCCAACGGCTTATCTTGTTTCTGAATGTGTCCCATGCGGCAGTAAACCTCTGCCCAATCCGGTTTTAATGCCAAAGCTTGCTGATAGCTGGCTAAAGCTTCTTCCAGCCGTCCCTGCATGGAAAAACAACTGCCGAGGTTAGCGTGAACTTCCGGCCAATCGGGCTTGATTTTCAGAGTATTGCGGTAATTAGTAATTGCTTCGTCGTACTTGTTTTGCTGTAAAAAAGAGTTGGCTATATTGAAGTGCAAAACTTCTAATTGCGGCTTTAAAGCTACAGCTTTCTGATAGTAAGCGATGGCGGCGTCGAGATTGCCTTGTTGCGATCGCGCGCTGCCGATGTTACCGTAAGCTTCGGCCCAATCCGGTTTAATGGCGATCGCTTTTTCGTAGCTTTCGATGGCTTCCTCGCGCTTTCCTTCGCTGAAAAGTCGATTACCTAAGTTAAAGTGGAAGTCTGCGCCGACTAGCTGCGGGTTGAGTTCGGATGTTCTTTTAAAACAGGCGATCGCTGCTGCGATGTTGCCGTGTTTCTGATATACTTTCCCTAAATTCCAGTGAGCTCCTGCTAAATCTGGACTGAGGGCAATGGCTTGCTGGTAATGGGCGATCGCTTCTTCCAAACGCCCCATTTTGAAATACATACTGCCGATATTGGCCCGCACTTCCGCAAAATTTGGCTGCAATTCTAGGGCTTGAGAATATGAACGAATGGCAGCTTCATTTTTGCCTACTGCTTGCAAAGCATTGCCTAAAGTGACGTAAGCGTGAATGAAATCTGGTCGGATTTTGATCGCTTGCTGGCACGCGGCGATCGCCTCTTTAATTTTACCTTCAACTAAAAACTGTTCTGCCAGTTTTTTGTACGGTTCTACTTCTTGAAAATTGGCAACTTGCCCGCTATCTGGAACATTGAGCGAGGTAACTTGTTCGGAAACTTCGGCGGGGTTTGTAAACGGAGTATTTAAAGTCTCAGTGGTTGGTGCTGGCGGCAAATTTATGCTCGAAGGCTGCAAGCCGTAGCCTTCATCTTTGTTGACAGATACTGGTTGCTGTTCCTCTGATTCTGTTTCTAATTCGATAAATTTGCTGTCGGTAGTTTCCCGCTCTTTTTGTGAGATCAAACTCGATAGTTTCTCAGCAGCGGTGGCATCTCCCGGTTGCAGTTGCAGCACTTTTTCATAGCAAGCAATTGCTGCATCTAACTTTCCTTGCTGCTGCAAAACGCTGCCCAGCATCAAATTAATCGAACACAATTTAGGATTAATGGCGAGAGCTTTTTGGTAATAATTTGCTGCCTGTTCCAATTGCCCTAACTTGTAATACATACTGCCGAGATTCGCGCTAGCTTCGGCAAATCTCGGCTGAATTTCTAAAGCTTGCAAATAAGCTTTAATTGCCATTTCGAGCTTGTCTTGAGCGTGCAGGGCATTGCCCATTGTCAAATAAGCCGGAGCAAAATTTGGTTTGAATTTAAGAGCGAGATTGCAACAGGCGATCGCACTTTCAAATTCTCCTTGCAAAACATAAACTTCCGCCAACTTTTTGTGAGATTCGACATCTTCCCCGTTAAACTCTAAAGCTTTCTTGTAATCTGCGATCGCCTCATCAAGCCTGCCTGCATCTTTCAGCCGATTTCCCTTGACAAAATAAGCTTGAGCTGCTTCTAAATCCACCAACGAATCCGTTATCATTTGCTCTGCCATTCTTACAGGTTGTACAGTAATACTATTCAGCCATTCTACCCACTGTCGGGATCGCACAGACCAAGTACACCCTCGATTTATATATTCTACTTGCTGTCTCAGATGATTTTCAGCAGTTGCGCCGCCCGCACCCGTGCCCTCATTTAAAACTCCGACTATCGCCTCTAAAAACCGCCTTGTATATCCCTCCCAATCTGGTTTACCAGCCCGCTTCCAATTAGTTATCGATGCAAAATTTTCCACGCCTGACATTGAAACTAGACGGGCAAATCCAGCCGTTGTTTCCGGCAAAGCTGCCAATTCACTCGTCACAATCCGGCAACCGCAGGCCATTGCCTCCATCACGGCAATAGATGAGGTTTCCAAATAGGTATTCGGGTAAGCTAAAACCGCGACTGAACGCAGTTGCCGGACGAGTTCGGGTTGCGGTACGGAACCGACGTACTCGACGCCTTCTGTTTCCTGACACTGGCGGTAAAGTTGACCGAAAAAAAGCTGGTTATCATTGTCGTCTATTTGGTGTACTTTCATGCTTGAAAATACTTTTAATCTGGTTCCGGGGACAGCTTGACGAATTTCGGGAAATACTTTTAACAAAATATCGAGTCCGCGAAATGGAGTGCTGGTGTAAGCTAAAATGGGCGGTCGAGATTTATGAGAGAGGATAGAACTGTTATCGGCAAAAATGTTAGCAAAACAAGGTGCGATCGCATTTCTTAAAATACAACTCCGATTGGAGTCAATCCCAAAGCGCCGGTGAAATTGCTCGCGCTGCCAGTCGCTGACAAATACAAAGGCATCGCAAGCATTGATTTCTTGCTCATTCTTAAACTTTTCGAGGAATACAAAGCCCGGTTCGTTATGAATCCACAAAATTAATTTAGTTTGTTCCCCCAAAAGCGGCTTAACTTCCAGTGCTTTGCCGACTATATTGACTATAACTAAAAAATCGAGCGATCGCAGCAATTCTAAATTAGATTTGTCCCCCACCCTGCGCCTGCAATCAACGCCGCGCGACATCCCCGACTCGGAAGTATTGTTGAGCAAAAATACCTCGTTTCCCTGTGCTGCCAACGCCTCGGCTAAGTAACAAATAGCCGACTGAGTGCCGCCCAAAGGTTTGCAGTAAGGAGTTTCAATTTTGTAATCCCAAGTGTAGGTATCGAGAAATCCGATTTTCATTAAATGGTATAATCTTAAAACTATTGAGGAGTACCCAACATGACCACAGAACAAGATCCCGTAAAATTGATGAAACAGCAAGTCGGCTTTGCTGCCGCCGATCGCGTAAAATCTGGTATGATTGTCGGACTCGGCACGGGGTCAACTACAGCTTATACTATTCAAGCATTGGGCGATCGCATAAAATCAGGTGAACTCAAAGATATCAAAGGAGTGCCGACATCTTTTCAATCAGAAGTGTTAGCCAAACAGTACGGAGTACCGCTGACAACACTAGATGAAATTGACAAAATTGATGTTGCTATTGACGGCGCTGATGAAGTAGATCCCCACCTCAACTTAATTAAAGGCGGTGGCGCAGCCCACACCCGCGAAAAAGTAGTCGATTACCTCGCAACTCAGTTTATTGTAGTAGTTGACGGTTCCAAAATGGTTGATAAATTGGGTTCGACTTTTCGCGTTCCCATCGAAGTTATACCGATGGCATTAACACCAGTGATGCGCGCCATTGAAAAATTGGGTGGCAAACCCGAACTCCGCATGGGCGTAAAAAAAGCAGGCCCGGTAATTACCGATCAAGGTAATATGGTAATTGATGTCAAATTTGATGACATTGCCAACCCCGGAGAAATGGAAAAAAGCTTGAATAACATTCCCGGTGTGTTAGAAAATGGTTTGTTTGTAGACTGTACAGATTTGGTTTTAGTCGGCGAAATCAAAGACGGAAAACCCGTAGTACGGGAGATTTCTAAATAGTCAAGACTGGCCCGCTGGTGGTCAAAAACTATTTGTGGAACAGGCATCTTGCCTGTTCAAGAGAATGCTGTAATATGGGAGTTACCACCCGCAAAAATACCAAAAACAAGGTTTCTTACCCTATAGCAACCGCCAAGACTATTAAGAAGTTCTTAATCAGTGAAACCCTTGCGATTGTTACATCTTCCTTCTTCCTTCTTCCTTCTTCCTTCTTCCTTCTTCCTTCTTCCTGACATCCGTTACATCCGTTACATAATCCGTTGCCGAACTTCCTTCTGCTATAGCTTTGACTTTGATTATAATGATGCAATATCGCAGATTCGGTCGCACAGAATTATCCATGCCCGTCTTTTCCTGCGGTGGCATGAGATATCAGTACAAATGGCAAGACGTGCCAGCCAATGAAATTCCCCCAGACAATCAACAAAATCTAGAAGCGACGATTCGCTACTCGGTTGAATGCGGCATAAATCACATAGAAACCGCTCGCGGTTACGGCACTTCTGAGATGCAACTGGGATCTATTTTCCCGAATTTTCCCCGCGAAAAATTGATAGTGCAAACGAAAGTTAGCCCCAAACCGAACTCCCAAGAGTTTCGCGAAGAATTTGATAAATCCTTAGCTTATTTGCAACTGGAATACGTCGATTTACTGTCGCTACACGGCATTAATACGTGGGAATTGCTAGAGGAGTCTATGCGTCCGGGCGGCTGCATGGATGTGGCGAGAAAGTTGCAAGCAGAAGGGAAAGTTAAGTTTATTGGTTTTTCCACTCACGGCCCGACGGATGTGATTGTCAAAACCATTGAAACTAATCAGTTTGATTATCTTAACTTGCACTGGTACTACATCAATCAAATTAATTGGCCGGCTATTGAAGCTGCTAAACGTCACGATATGGGCGTTTTTATTATCAGTCCTTCCGACAAAGGGGGTCAACTTTACAGCCCGCCGCAAAAATTGGTAGACTTGTGCTATCCGCTGAGTCCGATGGTGTTTAATGATTTGTTTTGTTTGTCGCATCCGCAAGTACACACTTTAAGTTTAGGCGCAGCCAAACCTGAAGATTTTAACGAGCATCTGAAAGCTGTAGAATTGTTAGATAGAGCTGATGAAATTTTGCCACCGATATTAGCCAGGTTGGAAGATGCAGCAATTAATAAATTAGGAGAAGATTGGTTTAAGACTTGGCACGTCGGTTTACCAACTATAGAAAATACTCCCGGAGGTATTAATATTTATGTGATTCTGTGGCTGTGGAATTTGGCGCAGGCTTACGATACGATCGACTATTGCAAGATGCGCTACAACCTCTTAGGTAATGCGGGGCACTGGTTCCCGGGCCAAAAAGCCGATCGCCTCGATGAATTAGACTTGCGCCGCCCTCTCGCCCACAGTCCCCACGCTGCTAAAATTCCCGGTATTCTTCAAGCAGCCGATCGGCTTTTTGGAGGCGAAGCCATCCAGCGCTTGTCCCAAGAATAATCAAAAAACAACCCGGTTTCGAGACAGAAACCGGGTTGGGGAACCGGAGCACGTGAGTTAGTTACGCGCACACAATTAGCCTATACTTGAGAAACTCTCACAACCATCGCCCATCCGTCTCATCCATTCGGGCGATTCAACTTTTTTTCTCAACTCGCTCCCATTTTGCTTCAATCTGAGATAAAACAGTTAATAATTCACTTAGGTATTTTTTATGACTCTCAAACGCCGAGATTTCTTGTATTTGGTGACTGCCACCGTCGGAGCTATTACCGCAGGTGCTTGCCAAGCGTCAGGAAATAATGTATCGCAAGCAAGTCCAGTTGCAGAAAGTCCAAAAATAGCCCAAACTCCCGGGCCTTTTACACTTCCGCCTTTGCCTTACGAATACAATGCTTTAGAACCGCACATCGATGCGCGGACAATGCAATTTCACCACGACAAACACCACGCCGCTTACGTTAAAAACCTCAACGATGCTGTCAGCAAATATCCGCAACTCAAAAATATCACTGCGGAAAATATGCTGCGAGATTTGAGCAAAGTGCCTGAAGATATTCGCACAACCGTGCGCAACAATGGCGGCGGACACCTAAATCACAGTATGTTTTGGGCAATCATGACTCCCAACGGCGGCGGCGAACCGACAGGGGCAATTGCAACAGCAATTAAGCAAAATTTCGGCAGTGTTGACGATTTTAAAGCAAAATTTAACGATGCCGGCGCCAAGCGTTTTGGCAGCGGTTGGGTTTGGCTAGTCCGCAATAAAGCCGGCAAACTTGAGATTACAACTACTGCCAATCAAGACACTCCTTTGATAGATGGCAACTATCCAATTATGGGTAACGATGTTTGGGAACACGCTTATTATCTCAAATACCAAAACCTGCGCGCCGACTACTTAAAAGCTTGGTGGAATGTTGTTAATTGGGCGGAAATTAACAAGCGCTACGAACAGGCGAGCGCCTAGTTCAACAAAGTTTGTTGTTATACTCCAATAACAAACTCTGTTTTAAGTAGGTAGGCGCTGTAAAACACAATTAAGTAAGTAAATGATTGTAAAATATGCTGAGCCTTAAGCGTGGCTGACTTAGCCCTGTTTAAATACTGTTAAATGGTTCAGTTTAATGCCGCCTACCTACTTATCTTGAAATTCTGCGGTCAAACTCGGGCTGCCCTCAATGTACAGTCCACCATCTACCTTTAACACGCTGCCCGTGATGTAGCTAGCTGCATCAGATGCCACGAAAACTGCTGCTTTCCCTAAGTCTTCCGGGAAGCCCATCCGGCCAAGAGGCATTCGGTGGCTGAACGACTCAAGCAATTCGTCGCTGTACCAGCGCCGCTCACCCGGAGTGTCAGTCCACCCAGGCTCTAGAATGTTGACCCGAATTTTGTGCCACATCAGTTCATTTGCCATAGAAAGAACGAGGTGATGACAGGCTGCTTTGGTGGTGTTGTAGTCAATCGCACCCTTATACGGAAAATGAGCGTGGGGGGATGAGATATGGATAATCGAGCCTTGGGCCTTCCTTTCCACCATACGGCGGGCGACTATTTGACATACGTGAAATACACCGTATACCCCTATTTCTAGTGTCCGCTGTAAATCCTCAAATTTAGTTTCTAGCAAGGTGTTTCGGACGCTAGCGATCGCATTTGTTACTAGAATATCGATTAGACCGAGTTCTTGCTCGCATCTATCGACCATCCTTTCCACTTGGTCGCGCTGTGAGACATCTGCTTGAATTGCGATAGCGCGACGGCCGACAGAGTGAATCTGGTTGACTATTTCTCGCGCCGATGTTTGAGAATCGCAATAGTTGACACAAATATCGGCACCAGATTTGGCTAATTCAAGGGCGATGCCAGCACCAATTCCTTTCGAGCTACCTGTGACAAGTGCAATCTTATTGGCAAGCATAGTTAGTATTGAAAAACGGCTATAGCTAGCGCACGGGACGCTCGAACTGCTGTACAACTTTCCGCAAGTAAACGCAGTGCCGCGCCCCCTGACTCGTCGGCGTTGTGAATGCTTCTACTGACTCAACTTTACCGCCCAAATGCTCGATCGCCCTTTGCAACTCCGTTTCTTCTTCCACCGTCCAATTCCCACGGTAAAGTACAGCCAAACCGCCATTTTTCAGCAGAGGCAGCGCGCATTTAGCGCAGACAGGAGCGGCTCCCACTGCTCTGAGAAGTGCTAGATCGTAAGCTTGTTTGTGCTGTGGCCCTCGCGCAATTTCATCGGCTCTGCCCAACAAAGTTGCAGCATTTTCTATCCCTAAAGACGGTACAACTGTTTCCAAAAAAGTAATTTTTTTGCGCGTAGAATCGAGCAAAGTAACTGATAGTTGCGGCAGGGCGATCGCGATCGGCAGACCCGGAAAACCCCCACCCGTCCCAATATCGATCGCTTTGTGTACCGGCTCGGCGGCCAATTCTGGATTTTCCGCCGAATTGTGATTAGCTGGCAGCAGTCTCGCAATTCCCCGCAGAGAATCCCACAAATGTTTTTCCCAAAACTCCATCGGCTCAGTAATTCGAGTTAAATTCAAGGAGCGATTTCCCTCGACAATTAACTCATAAAGCCGCTGAAATTGTTGCTGCTGCGACTCATCCGGCTGCCACTTCAGCGTTTTTTGCCACAACTCGTTCATCTCCGGTAGCACAGGCATTGTAATCTGATTCATCTTGTTATTGCCACTTTTTCCTAAACTATGCAAATTCTCTTCGCCCAAAAATGCTTCACAATGCGATCGACCCGCCCGCCCGCACTAACTAATGACTAATGACTAATGACTAATGACTAACAAAACTCGTTTCCTTAGCTTCTAACTTAGCCCGATCGACCTCCTGCAAATCCCCGTGGTCTAAAGTCCAAAATCTGTCAGCAACGCTCAGCAAATCGCTAGCATCGTGAGTAACAATCAACAAAGTCCAGTGACTTTTCAACTTGCTCAACAAGCTTACCAACTGCCGCCGCATCGACCAATCCAAACCCGCCGTCGGTTCGTCCAAAAGTAGCAAATGCGGCTGCCGAATTAACTGCACTGCCAGGGCTACCCTCCGCTGTTGTCCGCCGCTCAAAGCGTGGGGGGAAGCGCGCAGCGGCAAATGTCCGAGCCCCACTTCTGCCATTGCTGAGTTAATTTGTTCTTGTCCCAATTCAGGATGTCCCAGCCGCAATTCTTCTAAAATTGTGCCTCCGCAAAAATGCCTTTCTGGAAACTGGAACACTAAACCTCCTAACTCTTGCAAGTGTTCCGGTGTTAATTCTTGTTCCCGCCAACGGATGTCGCCGCTAGTTTTTTCTGCTAAACCTGCTAATATTTCTAATAGCGTACTTTTGCCAGAACCGCTGCGACCGACAATCAGCCCCATTTGCTGCGAGGGAAGTTCTAAGTTAATATTTTTCAGAATAGCATTCGGACAGGCTGTAGGATGATATACTAAGTTTTTTAGATAAAGCATTAACGCAATTGGTAATTGGGGAGAAGGAAGTTCGCTAACTAACAGTGTACGGGATTTAACGGATTTAACGGATTTGTGCTATTAATAGTTAAGGCTGTTTCTGGTTGTTGCCTATCGCACACAATTATTTTACATAAATCTTAACAAAAATTTCCTTTTTTTCAGGATTGGCGTTTGATTTTTCAGTTTTTTCATGGTATATTTTAATAATGGAAATCAGTCCGTTTATATATCACAACTCACACTTCCATTATTAAAATATACCGCAACAGCTAGAAAAAATCAAGCAAATTTAACTCTTTTTTTGGTCGCGACCCGAGAGTCTGAAAATTTAACTCTCTTGTTTATAGTTTACAGTATATTCCATTGAGAGAATTGACGATGACGAAAACCCCTTTAGCATCGCTGGGCAAGCAAATGTTAAGTTCTAAACAGACAGTGCGGGCGATCGCCTGTGCAGGAGCGATCGCCCTCAGCATCTGCATTAACTCGGCAGTAGCGGGCGATCCCTTTCGCAGCAGCAACCCGCAGGCGATCGGCCCCAACACCGAAACCGCTTTCAAAACAATGTTTCAGCAAGGAAACTACAAACAAGCAAAAACTCAAATTCAACAAGCACTATCAGCCGAACCAAACGAGCCGCTAGCCTATGCAATGGCAGCCTCCCTCTCATACATCGAGCAGGACTTAAACTCGATGAATTCCTACGCACAAAAAACTCGCGCAGTCGGGGAAAAATTGACTAAAACTAATCCATTGCGCGGCAACATCTACACAGCAGCAGGTCACTTTCTAGAAGGGTCGCACATTATAGCCAAAGAAGGAACAGCCAAAGGCGCGCCCCAAGCTTTGAGTAAATTGCGAGTAGTATTTCAATACCTAGAGGCCGCCGATAAAATAGCGCCCAACGACCCCGAACTTAACCTGATTAAAGGCTACATGGACTTAATTCTAGCCACAAACCTGCCCTTTTCCAACCCCAACGAAGCCATTCAAAGACTGGAACAAAAAGCCTCTCCCCGCTACTTAGCTTATCGCGGCATGGCAGTAGGCTATCGAGACTTGAAAAAGTACGATCGCGCTTTAGAATTTGCGAACAAATCGCTAGCAGAAACGCCAAATAATCCCGAAGTTCTCTATCTAAAAGCACAAATTTTGTTTTCCCAATCCCAGGGGAAAGACGGCAACAAAACCTTACTTGAGGAAGCCCGAAAAAACTTCGACGCAGCCTTAGCAAAACCCGACCAACTGCCGCGCAGTTTAGTAGCCGAAATCTTCTTTCAGCAGTGCAGAACCCGCAACCGTCTCGACAGCCAATCTCGCGCCTGCGACCCGATGCGCGATAAAATTAGAGATGCAGATGGAGTCTGGGGGCCGACAGCCTTACCACCACTATAAAAACACCAAAAAACTATGCAAGTAGAGTTTCGCGAGTTTAACCCCTTTGACCTCTGGATTTGGCTGAAGTTCAGCAACGTGCCTTCAAACGGTGAAAAACAGTATGTTGAAGAAGTGTTTGACTCTTGGTTTTTCTTGGGAAAACTCGGAGGATTTAATGCGGAAAATTTGCAAGTTCAAGATGAAGGCTTAGATATCAGTCAGATGAATTACGATGTTAATCTAGCCGACCAAAGCATGATGGCTTTGATGCACAATATGGGAGAAATGGAGTATCAAGGTTCTTGGGCTCGCTGCTGGTTTGATTTGGGCACTAGCGATGCAATTGGCCTCGATGTTTTGATTAATGTTTTCCAGCAACTCAGCAAAGAATTCGTAACGATTGAAAAACTCATTATTGGTGGGGAAAATATAAACTGGCCCGTTGACAACACTCGCCGTCGAGAGGCTTTTGCTGCTGATAATTAGTGATTAGTCATTACTCATTAGGGGCGGATTCTACTCGTTACTAGGCTCTGCCTGGTAACGCATATCCGGAGGCTCTGCCTCCTATTTTGCTGCTCCGAAAGCGAGGCAGAGCCTCTGGACATTGATTCCTAGGCAGAGCCTAGGAACCAGTTAACTGATAACTAATGACTGATGACTAATGACTGATAACTAATTATGCAAAAAGGTACAATTCGCGTAATTGTTTTAGGATTAATTCGATCGGGCGATCGCATTTTCGTGTCAGAATGCGAAGATCCGGTCAAACAAGACACGTTTTACCGAGCTCTGGGGGGTGGCATAGAATTCGGAGAACACAGCATCGACGCTTTGCAAAGAGAGTTTCAAGAAGAAATTCAAGCCGAGTTAACAAATATCAAATATTTGGCTTGTTTGGAAAATTTTTTTATTTTTAATGGTCAAGCCGGACACGAATTAATACAACTATACCAGTGCGATTTTGTCGATTCCAAATTTTATCAATTGGAGAGTCTGGATTTTGCAGACGGAGATGGGGAACATACTGCATTTTGGATGCCGACCGAGCGCTTTCGCTCAGGCGAATTGCGCCTAGTTCCAGACAAATTTATCGACTACTGCGAAGGCTAATAACTCAACCAGTAACAAAAAACAAATACCTGATATGGAGGAATTAAACCTAAAATATTTGCCGTCGGGGCCGGTTTCACCTGAAATATTGGCGATAACTAACAGGATGAATAAACCCGCCCCTTCCTTCCGCCCCCCGCATTACCCGGAGCTACCTTACACTAGGCAGCGTACTCAACACCTGATAGAGCAAAGAGTTGATAAAACCGAGGGCGATAGCCCCCAGCAAAGCACTCCAAATTCCCCACCGCAAGCGAAATCCTTCGACAAGCCAAGCCGCCAATCCAAAGATAGCAGCATTAATCAAAATCATAAACAAACCAAAAGTTACCAACACAAATGGAAAACCCAAAACCACAAAAAGCGGCCGCACCAAAGCATTCAGCAATCCAAAAACGGCAGCCGAAATCATCGCTTTTCCAAAAGTGTCAATGTCCACCCCTATGGGCAACTTGGAAATAATAAAAAAGCTCACCGAAGTTACCAGCCAAGCAATTGCCAGCGAAACGATATCCATGTGTTCATCTCCTTAAAAAAGCTAAACATTAAATCGGAACAACAGCACATCCCCCTCTTGTACAATATACTCTTTTCCTTCACTGCGAACTAAGCCTTTTTCCTTAGCCGCATTCATAGCGCCCGTAGCAACCAAATCTTCATATGCTACAGTTTCGGCCCGGATGAAACCCCGTTCAAAGTCCGAGTGAATCACCCCCGCAGCTTGCGGTGCTAGCATTCCCGCGATAATCGTCCAAGCGCGAGTTTCTTTCGGCCCGCTAGTAAAATAAGTCCGCAAACCCAATAATTCGTAAGTAGCTCGAATCAAAGATTTCAAGCCACCTTCTTTTACTCCCAGAGATTCTAGGAAATCCGTTCGTTCTTCCTCGGATAACTCCACCAATTCTGACTCAACTTGCGCCGAAACTATGACAACCTTAGCATTTTCTTTAGTTGCTACTTCCCGCACTTGTTCGACATAGCTATTTCCTGTTGCTAAATCGTCATCAGATACGTTAGCAGCATAGATAATTGGTTTGTTGGTCAGTAATTCCAAACCTTTAACTAATTCAGCTTCTTCATCTGTGAAACTGTACTGCCGCGCTGGTTTCCCCGCATTCAAAACCGCGACTAATTTTTCGAGTACATCCACTTCGGCCTGAGCTTCCTTGTTGTTGCGGGCCAGTTTGCGAGTGCGATCGAGCCTGCGTTCAATTTGAGCTAAATCTGCTAAAATTAATTCGAGATTGATAATGTCAATATCTCGCTGGGGATCGACAGAACCGGCAACGTGAATGATATCATCATTGTCAAAACAGCGGACAACGTGGACGATCGCATCTACAGCCCGAATGTGAGACAAAAACTGATTTCCCAGTCCTTCCCCCTGACTCGCCCCCTTCACCAAACCCGCAATATCCACAAACTCCATCCGCGTGGGCACAGTTTGCGCGGAATTGGAAATATTGCTCAGCACCTTCAACCGTTCGTCTGGCACTGCCACGATACCGGTATTTGGCTCGATCGTACAGAAAGGAAAATTAGCAGCAGTCGCCTTGGCATTAGCAACCAAAGCATTAAATAAGGTAGATTTGCCAACATTAGGCAATCCGACAATTCCGGCGGTGAGCATAGGTATTTAGAAACATATCACTGTATCAAAATATCATAAGAAATAGCAATATATCTGACTTGTCCCTTCTAACTTCTACAGCTAAGCTTGAATAAATATCTAACTTGAGGTAGATAGGTAAATGATTAACAAGTTGTTAAGCAAAGTAACGATCGCTGCGGGGCTCTCGCTGCCCCTGTTAGCGCTGACAGCAGCTAGCGTTTTCGCTGAGATGGTCAAAGTTTCGGTGATTAACAACAGCGGCAAGACGATGACAGCCGTTTATATTTCTGCTCCCGATAAGGATACTTGGGGAGAAAACGAGCTAGACGGCTCGATTGCCGATCGGGAAAAGGCAGATTTTGAGTGGAATCAAGCTGACTACGGCGGCTCGGATGCGGGCTGTGTTTTCGATGTCAGGGCCGAATACTCTGACGGCAAATCCACTGATTTGGAGGCTGTTGACCTTTGTAAAGAGACTGCGCTCAACTTCAATTAATTGATAATTTAGGCAAAAACCGAGTATTTTCAAGTCTGATATTCAACAAAAATATTGGGGACTTTGGAGAAACCCGGTTTTTGCGATCAACCTCACAAACAATCTTAAATTTCGCGATCGACTAAAACATAATTTAAATAGGTTCAGGGATTGTCTGAGGAATTGGCCCTGGCACCGTCTGAGGAATTGGCGAAGGTACAGTTTCCGGCACCGGTTCGGGAATTGGCTGCGGAATTGGTGCAGGTACCGGCTCCGGTACTGGTCCGGGAATGGGTTCGGGAACAGGGCCCGGCACTGGTGGCGATGCGGGTATAGTCGGCAGCCCCGGTTCGGTGCTGGGAATCTGCGGGCCTGGAAATGGATCGGGAGTGGGATAAATCATGTTAGTGTTTTGCTCGCTAATAGAGGTGTTTCAAAAACATTTGCTCGCAACTACTCGCTATATTTTATAACAAAGATAACTGAGTTGTGGTAGTGTTCTATATCATAATTATAAACTAAAGATTGCGGCGGAGACATCTATCTAAATAACTATAATTAACTGTTACTTCCAGAAAAAATTATGCCTTTGGTATTAAACTAAGTATGTGGTTACAAATAAACATTAGATGGCGAGGGCGCGTGAGTACAGAAAGAAACTGCGTGAGAGTAAAGACATTGGCTCAACCCGCCCCTATAACAAGATATTATGGTTTTTTCATATCGCTCTACTTAGATATCAAATACAGCAATCAGGATTAAGCGTGTCACCAGCAAACCCTCAACAACAAACGCCTCTATTAAATGCCTTGCGCGATCGCACAAATCACCCGCACGCCCCATTTTATGCCCCCGGACACAAAGGCGGACAAGGAATCTCTCAACCCCTAATTGACTTATTCGGTGCGGCAGTATTTCGATCGGATTTGCCGGAATTGCCGGAATTAGACAATCTCTTTAATCCAGAAGGTGCAATTGCCGAAGCTCAAGACTTAGCCGCAGCAGCATTTGGAGCAAAATCAACTCGGTTTTTGGCTAACGGTTCGACTTGCGGAATTATCGCCGCGATCTTAGCGACTTGCGGCCCAGGAGATAAAATTATCTTGCCTCGAAATATCCACTCCTCGGCGATTTCAGGTTTAATTTTATCCGGTGCAATTCCAATTTTTGTCAATCCAGAGTACAACCAGGAATGGGATATTGCCAACAGCATCACCCCAGAAGCCACAGCCGCAGCCCTAGAACAACATCCCGACGCCCAAGCAGTAATGATAGTTTACCCAACCTATCACGGCGTGTGCGGGGATTTGCGGGCGATCGCCCAAATTACCCATCAATACAACATACCGTTATTAGTAGACGAAGCCCACGGCGCGCACTTTAACTTTCATCCAAACTTGCCAGAACCAGCACTATCAGCCGGTGCCGATTTAACTGTACAATCAATCCACAAAACCCTCGGTGCAATGACACAAGCATCCATGCTTCACGTCAAGAGCGATCGCATAGATATCCAAAAATTAAATAGAGCATTGCAATTAGTACAATCTACCAGTCCGAGTTACTTATTATTAGCATCCCTAGACGCAGCCCGCCAACAAATCGCACTCCACGGCAAAGAGTTAATGGGGCAAACTTTACATCTAGCAGAAAAAGCGCGATCGCGCATCAGTCTTATTCCCGGCTTATCAGTTTTAGAACCGTTAAATACACCGGGTTTTGCAGCATTAGACCGCACTAGGCTAACAGTAAAAGTATCCGATTTAGGAATTACAGGATTTGCCGCCGATGAAATTCTGCACTCTCAACTCGCCGTCACCGCAGAACTTCCCATGCCCCGACATTTAACATTTATTATCAGCCTGGGAAATACAGAATTAGATATTGACAATTTAGTTAAAGCTTGTACTCTTTTAGAAGGAAGAAGGAAGAAGGAAGAAGGAAGTTCGGCAACGGATGTAACGGATGTAACGGATGTAACGGATGTCAGGAAGAAGGAAGATGTCCGAAAGAAGAAGTCCGAGAGAAGAAGGAAGATGTCCGATGGAAGATTTGCCCACTCTCCCCCTCTCCCACTCTCCCCCTCTCCCCCTCTCCTCTCCCCCCGCGAGGCCTTCTTTTTCCCAGCGGAAACAGTACCCGCAGACAAAGCAGTCGATCGACTCAGCGCCGAACTCATCTGTCCCTATCCCCCAGGAATACCCGTCCTGATGCCCGGTGAAATTATTACCCCAGCAGCCGTTGACTACCTGCAACAAATCCTTGCCGCCGGCGGAAAAATCACAGGTTGTAGCGATAGAAACCTCCAAACTCTCAAGGTTGTGCGACAGTAAATATTAAGGCTTGGGGGAAATTGGCAGAATTTCTACTAATTCTTCCACCAGTTCCAACGGTCGTCTTGCTTCAATCAAAAATCAAAAATATAACTATGCTTTGGCCCTACGTCACTCCAGGCATCCCGGATGACTTATTTGAACGTTTACCGGGCATTCCCATGAGTAAGCGAGAAGTCCGACTGTTGTTAATCTCTCACCTGCGGCTGCAAGCAGATTCAGTGGTGTGGGACCTCGGTGCAGGTACTGGTACGATCGCCGTAGAAACAGGTTTGCTGTGTCCCAAAGGTCGGATTATTGCCGTCGAAAGGGACGAAGAAGTAGCAAGCTTGATTCGCAGAAATTGCGATCGATTCGAGCTCAACAACGTAGAAGTCATAGAAGGCAGTGCCCCGGAATGCCTGGAAAACCTGCCTCAACCCCCCCACCGAGTCTGCATCGAAGGAGGTCGCCCCATCAAAGCCATTCTCCAAGAAGTCTGGCGGTACTTGCAACCCCACGGTAGAGTTGTCGCCACAGCCTCGAATTTAGAGAATCTTTACGCCCTTTCCGAAGGATTCGCCGAGTTGCAAGTCCGCAACATCGAAGTAGTCCAGTCCGCCGTCAACCGCTTGGAGACTCGCGGTCTGAGTCAAACCTTTGCCGCCGTCAATCCCATATTTATTCTCAGCGGCGAAAAGCTGGATTAGAAGGAAAAAGAAGGCATGACAAGAATTTTGACAGGGATACACGAATTAATTATGTAATTCTTAATCTTTTTTAAGTTCACTTAACCTTCATACTTAAGAATAGGGGCGACCATAGCTGGATTGACCGCCTGACTTGAGATTTTGGATCGCCGATTGGGGATGGGGGTTAGCTGTGCAAGTGAGAAACTCGTGCTCTTGAAAAATCCAAAATCCAAAATCTAAAATCGAATGACCCGCCGCCGTCTGCAAGAGAAATTCATTTATGCCTTGGTCTCGTATCCTCAGTGGAATAGTTGCGATCGCCCTTGCTTTGGGAATGATTATTATGGGGGGATGGTACTTCACCCTCGGCTTTGGAGTCATCGTCTACCTAGGTCAATTGGAATATTTTCAATTAGCCAGGGCTAAAGGCATTGCACCCGCTGCCAAAACTACCTTAGCGGTCAGTCAAGGGCTATTAATTACTGCCGCCCTAGCACCGGAACTCGTAGATGCCATGTTCCCCTTAGCGGGAACCTTAATCTGTTTCTACCTGTTATTCCAACCTAAATTATCTACGATCGCCGATATTGCCTCCTCAGTTTTAGGATTGTTCTACGGCGGTTATTTGCCCAGCTATTGGGTACGGCTGCGAGTCGGCCTCGACCCAGCCAATCTTGCTACAACCCAACTTTCGCAAGCAGTAGCAAGCAATTTGCCCGTTAACATTTACCCGTCCCCGTCTTGGACAAATTCCAGCCATATATCTTTAGGATTGACTTCGCTGCTGCTGGCTTTCTTCTGCATCTGGGCCGCTGACATTGGGGCTTATTTTGTCGGCAAATTCTTCGGTCGCACTAGCCTGTCCCACATCAGCCCCAAAAAAACCGTTGAAGGTGCCGTATTTGGAGTTTGCGGCAGCATCGCCGTGGCCGCCGCTGGGTCTTGGTATTTACACTGGCCGGGGTGGCCGTATACTGGGGCTGCTTTTGGTCTGTTGATTGGCGTTGCTAGCTTGTTGGGAGATTTAACTGAGTCGATGATGAAGCGAGACGCCGGCGTTAAGGATTCGGGGCAGTTGATCCCCGGTCACGGCGGCATTCTCGATCGCACCGACAGTTATGTTTTTACCGCGCCCCTAGTCTACTATTTTGTCACTTTACTGTTGCCCGCGATCGACTCTTACTTGATCGCTCGCTAATTGGGAATTGCGAATTGGGAATTGCGAATTGGGAAGGGGGAATTTGGCATTGGGAATTGGGAATTGGGAATGGGGTATGTATTCCCAAGCTCTGCGTGGAAGGTTAAAGTCAACAGTCAACAGTCAACAGTCAACTGTTAACTAACTAAGGCAAAACTCTAATTCCTCCCCGACAAACAATCTCCCCCGGACTCAAAATCAACTCTTCAATCTCAACTTCCGGTCCAAAATCAATTTTAAAACCATTGAAATCACTGCTCTTTAATTCTCCATCCATTTCGATTTCTGGTGCTTCAAACATCAATTCGCGACCGCTAGCCATCCGTAAACCCGTCCGCAATACCAAAGGAATTTGCCTACCGCCAGCGCGCAAAATTGTCGCCGAAAGCGTCAAAAAACCCGCCTCAATAGCAATCTGCGAATTTTGCAACTTCAGCGACTGTTCCCTATCTGTCAGCGGCAGCATTGGCAGCAAAAATTCGCTTAAAGCATCAGCAAGCAAAGGCGCTTTCAGCGACGCATTCAAATCCGCTTGACTGAGCCTCAAAACGCCTGCCACGGGAACGGATTCCAGGAGGCGCAGGGGTTGGCCTTTGAGAGCTTGACCGAGGTTGATGCGAATGCCGCAGCCCTCTATCGCAACATCTGTTAGGTGTAGTCCTTTATACACAGCACCGCGAGCGGCAGCCGTGACTTTGGGGATCGCACCGCTGAAGATTTGTCGATCGCTTCCCTCAATTTTCACCTTCAAGTCGTCCACTTGCTGAACTTGCGATCGCAGCCACAACTGCACCGCCGGAGACAGTACCGCGCTCGCGATCCGGCTGCCTTGACTCGGCGAAGGTCTCCCGGGATCTTCGCCGAGATTAACAGTCCCACCAGAGCCAGCAGCGCCATCTCTATTGTCAAATTGATGAGAGTTTCGATCGACAGTCATAAATAATTTCAGAATATAAACCTTAATATTCAAGCACAGAAATTTAACTAGAACTTGCGCGTCCGGCCTCAAAAACCCCTTTGATTCACAGATATATCGCCGTAAACCTCCTATTTTTATAAGAAACCGGGTTGATCAGCGCAACTCCTATTAACTCCAAAACCAAGCAGAAATCTCGCCTCAGCAACGCCAGAAGCAGAAAAATTATCACCCTTTCCCCCCTTGGGATCTTTCCTTAGTTCGCGAGTTGTGCGATCCCCAGGAAAAATTTGCGATCGAGCGTATAAATTTAACCAGCAGTACGGGATTTATGGTAGTGTTGGTTTAGGGTCTGGTCAGACCCACACCTCTAAAACCAGTCGCAAACCAACGGTGCAAGCCTGTTCCTGCGGCGAGTCTTTTCCTGGTAGTTTTTGCGCAACATTCAGGGTCATGCCATCAGGACAATTCTTACAGGGCCTAACGCCCCCTAAGGATTGGTCGAGGATTATAATTTATTCCCAAGCAGGAATTGAGCATTCCTAGTAAGGTTAATCAATTAACCTTGTCGTGTTTCCTCCCCCACCGCTCGCTCGTTGGGGGTTTCCACACTCCCGTCATGTCAGATGAAAGGCTGCAAAAAATCCTCGCCCAGTGGGGCATTGCCTCTCGTCGTCTTGCAGAACAGATGATTGTAGCTGGACGAGTCCGAGTTAATGGCAATATTGTTCGCTTAGGAGAAAAAGCAGATCCAGATCGGGATCTGATCGAAGTCGATGGAGTCTCGGTAAAACCAACGGATCGACCGTCACAGGTTTATCTGTTGCTCAATAAACCGGCAGGCGTCGTTTCTACTTGCAGCGACCCCAGAGCCCGATCGAAAGTTCTCGACTTGCTGCCGCCCCAACTGCGCTCGGGTCAAGGCATCCACCCCGTAGGACGCTTAGATGCAGATTCCACCGGTGCCCTCTTGCTCACCAATGATGGTAAGCTGACATTTTGTTTGACCCATCCGCGTCACTCGATCGCCAAAACTTATCAGGTTTGGGTGCTCGGCGATCCCCCGGAACCCATACTGGAAGCGTGGCGTCACGGCATTATCTTGTCAGGCAGAAAGACTTTGCCCGCGAAAGTGAGAGTTCTCGATCGCGCGCGAGACAAAACTCTGTTAGAAGTCATTCTATCAGAAGGCAGGAACCGACAGATTCGGCGAACAGCCGAGCAGTTGGGATATCCCGTGGTGGGGCTGCACCGCACAGCGATCGGCCCGATTCAATTGCAGCGGCCCGAATTGCCAATATTGCCACCGGGCTGCTACCGACCCCTAGAAGATTCGGAAATTATTTATTTATGGAATCTAGTCAACCTAACATCAATAAGCGTGCCAGTAAAATCCCAGGAGCACAGCATATGACAAAGAATTTATTGTTTTTATTCTTCAAAACAACTAAGAAGAAACTGCACTCCCAAGAGCCAGAACCAGCTCAGAAGAAGCTAGCGGAAATTGGGGCTCAACTCCGCCAGTACCGCGAACAGCAGTCGATTTGTTTGGACAAAGTAGCTGTGGTAACAATGATTCGGCGGAATCTGCTGCAAGCGATCGAAGACGGTCAACTCGACCAACTTCCCGAACCCGTCTACACTCAGGGTTTGATCAAGCGCTACGCTGAAGCAATGGGTTTGGACGGAACTCAGTTTGCCGACTTTTTCCCGATCGAACCGCCAGCCCGATCGAGAACCAAGCTCTCCTGGCAAGATGGGCCTCAGTTGCGCCCGATGCACCTCTACCTCTTTTACACATTTCTAATTATCTGTTCGGTCAATGTCTTATCTCAGTTGATGGGCGGTTCTGTGACCGCTAAAAACGGTGCGGGAGCCAAAGAACTAGCGCTTGGCCAGCAAGAACAAGCACGTTTAGCTGCTGAGGGATCGAGCGCCTCACAAAATCAGAAACCGGATAGTTACGCCGCTGTGGAAGCAGCAAGAACAGGTCAAAATTTAGATAAATCTGGCAATAAACCAGTGATGGTTAGCGTCACTTTTAAAGCCGAATCGTGGATGCAGGTTGAAGTCGATGGCAAAACAGAGTTTGAGGGAATTTTGCCTTCAGGAACTGTACGCACCTGGCAGGCTCAAAAGCAATTGGTAGTTGTAGCTGGTAACGCCGGCGGGGTAATGGTTGCCGTCAATAACGGACAAGCCGAACAACTCGGAGTCCCTGGAGTCGTCAAAGAAGTAGTTTTTAAAGCAGACGACCTCAAGCCTGCAACACCGCCAAAAAATGAAGGGTAAGTGTTAATGGGTAATCGGGAATAGGTAATGGCTGGCAGTCCACGGCTTTTAATTAGAATGTCCGTCTTTATTCACTCATTACCAATTACCAATTACCATTAACGGGACTTAAACATAAAATAGGATAAAAATAGGTTATATGCTTACATAGCAAGCATATAACGTTAAAAAATGACCCATGAAAGAGACAACCCCTGCCGCGATGCCCCCCTGCTT
>NZ_JAUBPO010000208.1:0-5204 GCF_036700785.1 Microcoleus sp. S28C3
ACGTGAATACCACGTTTTCTATAGTTGTTTTTTTGTCAAGTACAATTTATACCAAATTAGATGAGCTTACCCTGGTTGTTAGTAGCGCTGTTTCGGATCGGAATGTCGCTGAAAGCGCTGGACGATTTTAGCTAGGGGTGCGGGTAGCGTCGATCGATAAATTTGCTGCCTTTGGGCGACGATTTAGCTGTTAGTTTGGGGGTTTCGCTGGTACGACGATCGCGCTTATTGATTGGGGGATTGCTACTTTGCTAGCTGCGAGTGCTGTCAGCATCGGCGGATTGATTGGTTTTGTGGGATTGGTGGTGCTTCACGGGGTGCGTTTGTTGCTTGGTAATGAATATCGGTTTGTGTTGCCAATGAGTGCGATAGGTGGTGCTTGGGTGTTGACTTTTGCTGATTTTTTGGCTCGTTTGGGTGCGGTAGAATTGCCTGTGGGTACGGTTGCGGCTTTGTTGGGTTCTCCGCTGTTTGTTTGGCTGCTTTATCCGCGTTCTAGTCAGTAGGAAAGAAGGAAGAAGGAAGAAGGAAGAAGGAAGAAGGAAGAAGGAAAATGAAAAAAATCAAATTTTAGGCTTTTGTTATTTCTTATTTTTCCCCTATTTTGAATTCCTTATTTTCATTTTTCAAGTCTCAACTTTCAAATCTCAATGCTTAAGGATCAATTCCCAATTACTAAAATACAATGTCTTTAGAAATTAAAAAATTAACTGGGGGTTACTTGGATTATTTGCTGACTCAGCATATCGAGATTATCCTCATATTGTGGATTTGCTGCATTAATGGGGCTTGCAGGGTGCGGATGGCGCACCTTACCTGTAAACAAAAGGTATTTGTAAATAAATATAAATTGTTGAACCAAGTTAATACAGGCTTGCAAGTTGTGATAGCTTTGAGTAAGATAGCGATTTGTTGATGTCCATTTTTTGGGCAAGCATCAAGATTAATCAATTTATATCAATTAGATACAACAAATGGAAGCATTACTTGTATTAATAGCATTGGGAGCAGGGGCCTTAGTCTGCTGGCTAATTTTGAATAAGCGAAATTCCCGCAATTTGGTGCGTATACAGGGTTCGGAGGAAGCCATCTCGAATTTGGAGGCTCAGTTGGATTCCAGGAATTTAGAATTGCGGCAAAAGATGGAGGATGAAAATCAGCTAAATTCTGAATTGTCCGATTTGCAAAGTCGGTTGGAAACTGTGACTCGCGAGCAAGATTTTTTAAATAATCGAGTGTCGGAAATGGAAGAATTTGTGGGAGGAATTGCCCAGGAGCGCTCGCAAATTGATTCTCTGATTGCTGAGTTGCAGTTAGAAAATTCTCAACAAGCTGAGTCGCAGTTAGCAGAAGTGGCAGAACTTCAATATCAGTTAGAAGTTGCGGAGCAGGAGCGATCGCAGCTTAACGATCAATTGCTGGAAATGCAAGCAGAGCTAGAGGCGGTTGATGCAGAACGTTCTCAATTTCACGCTCTGCTGTCTGAATTTGAGAGTCAGTTGCAAACTGCTAGTCAAACCAGATTGCAGCTACAAAACCAGTTGTTGGAAATTCAAATTAAGTTCGATCGCTCGATTGAAGAGGGGGAGGAACTTCAGTCTCAACTTTCGGGCGTGCAAGCTCAACAGGAAGTAGTCGAAAAAGAGCGATCGCAACTGCAATCGGAATTAGAAACAGCTAACAGAGAGCGATCGTACCTTTACTCTCAAATCTCGGAATTTCAAAATCAAATCTATATAGCTAATCAGGCTCAAAATCAACTGCAATCTCAAGTAGCGGAATTAGAAAATCATTTAGAAACCGTCTATCAAGAACGCTTGCAGCTAAATTCGCAGCTATCCGAATTGCAAACCAACTCCCCAGCGGGCGAGCAAGAATCTCAAGAACCTGAAGTAGAGCCAAATTGACGATAAATCAAAGATAGGACAAAAGTCCTCGCTACAAACTTTACAATAGTTATGCCATGAGACATAATATTACTCCTAAATTCCTAACAATCGAGCTGGGTTTTCCTTCATCATTAAATCTATTTCGCGTTGAGAAATGCCTTCCTCTATCAATTTTTTCACAAATAACTTGTAGCCTTCTGCAGGTAAAGGATCGGGTTTTCTGCCCAAATCTGTGCTCATAACAAAATGCTCGGCTCCGATTAGTTTGATCGCTGCTGCCATCTTACTAATAGAAACTTGATGCCAGTTTTTGTGTCCCTCATCAGCAGCATTTTCTCCCATCAAATCGTTAACAAATGCTAGTTCTAGAAAAGCTCCCATCTGGGCGGCTCTTTGCATATTTTCTAAGGACAAACCGGGTACATCTGCCATTGCGTGGGTAATCAGGATGTTCTTAACCTTGATAAGGTTGGCTTCAGTGACAACCGCCATCACTTCTTCTGAGGAAATATGACCGGTTTCCAATACCAAATTCTCTTTTGCTACAATCTTCAACACCGCTGCTGTTTGCGGTAAAACATTGCCATTTTCCGCAACTTTAATCCCAATTCCCGACTTGTGAAAAACCTGCAAGTGATGCTCAGCATCAACCGTTGGCAGCCACACTATTTTACCGTATTTGCCACCGATGCGGTGCATTGCTTCTACAGCCTCGGGATTAATGCCACCTACAGCATAATTGAGAACGACTCCCCCGAAAACTTGGACTTCTGGTACTATTTTATTCACCAAAACTGCCCGCGCTGCTGTGCTGGCATAATGATTTTTCAATACAACAGCTTTCATGTGCGATCGCGCCGCTGACTTAGCTACCTCAAAATCGTCTAAGCTGCGGGGAATCACATCAGGAGAAGAATGGATGTGAAAGTCGATCGCACCTTCAATAATACTCTCTTGTGAGTTAGCAAACGGCGGCTCTCCTACAGCATACAGTGGCAAAGAAAAGGAAGAGAAAATTAGCCAAAATACCGCTGTTATGCTGATGATGTAAACCGCCAAATTAACCGCCGAATAGAATTCGGGGCTACACAAACGAAGTCCGCCTGCGCGGACTGAAAAATTGGATTTAAATAATTTATAGAAAAGATTGAAGCGCATTTGCTAAAGCTTCTGCATTCTCTTCGTGAATACCCAATGAACCAGGAATAACTCGCGATTCAACACCCGGTAATTCCGTTAATGCTTCCATTTCAGCCTTAGATTTGGGCGGCGCATTCTCAGCAATTACAACCATCACCGGCACTGCTAACTGTTGAAATTTATCTGTAAATTCCGATCGCACTTTTGCCGGATCTAACCCACCAGTCACAAAGGCAGCGGAACCGTATCTCGCGCCCGCTTTTTGAGTAACTTTCCACTTATTTTGGATGAAATCGGGCGTCACTTTTGCAGCATCGACATAGACGTGACGACGGTACATCAAACTGAGGAATGACGGCGCAGTGTTGAGTTTGTATAGGAATTGTCCCAGTAAGGGCGCTCGTACTAATTCTCTCACAATTCCGTGCCACCCGCTTTGCTGTTTGCTCATTGTCGGCAAAGGCCCGCGCCAAGTCGGCGCAGCTAACACAATCTTTGACCAAACATTGGGCTGTGATTGCGCTAATTGCATCGCATAACCCGCAGCGTGACCTGCTGCAACTACAGCAACCGGACTATTAAAAATTGCCTCAACAAAATCCTTGAGAAATTGATGGTATAATTGCGGTTGATAGTCGGTTCGCGGGCGATCGGATTCGCCAAAACCCGGCCAATCTAAGCTCACAACTTGAAAGTTAGAAGCTAACAATTCTGCTAAAGGACGCATTTCTTCTCGGGTCGAAACCGTACTGAAAGCAGGCAGCAGCAATACAGGATTTCCCTGTCCTCTGGTTTCGTAAATAACTTTGATTTGCGTTTCTTTCCAATTCCAGAGATATTCTTGAACTGCGGCGGGATAGTTGCCAAAACCTAATTTTGTTAAATCTGTAGTTTGAGTCATGGCTGTTTATTCTTTTAATTTGCTTCGGCTTGCTTGCTCAATTCACAAGCAAGTGCCTTATTTTTCATCATTTGAAAGATGTTGTAAAATCCGTTAGCGCGGGAAGGTGTCAGACTCACATTCAATCCCGTGTCTTGAATAAAATCTGGGGTAATGCTGACAATTTCAGCAGGCGTTAATCCGCTCAAACCTTCCACCAGCAAGCCAACTAATCCTTTGACTAGCTGAGCGTCTGAATCGCCTTGATACAAAACTTTTCCGTCTGCTAAATTTGCAGTAATATAAACTTGCGATACGCAACCAGAAACTTTGTTTTCAGGCAGTTTGTCGCTTTCGGGAAATGCTGGGAGTCGCTTGGCATACCACAGCAGTTGTTCGTAGCGCTGTTTCGGATCGGAGTGTCGCTGAAAGCGCTGGACGATTTTAGCTAAGGCTGCGGGTAGCGCGGTGTTTGCGGACATGATTCCAAGTAGCAGTTTATTTTGCTAATATTATAAATTTTATTGTAGCAGCAGGTGTGTTCGATTTGCAACATCGGCGTTGCTCTGCACTCATCTGGTCGCGCTGAAGCAGTCTTCAGGTGAATGGGTTATTGTTATTGTAGTTAACGAGTTCGAGCGTTCAAAATCGAGGAAATATGGTATTTAGTGCTGTTAACGAAGATTGGTGTCGAGTCGTAATGAACCGCGAAACGCGCAGAATTGTTAAAAGCTTGCATCCCGAGGAATTGAATGTATTAGAAATTTCTGGCAATACTTGGGGTAATTGGGAGTCTTTAAAAAGCTATAAATCGCTCAAATATCCTGATTTTGATATTTGCGAGTCTTGCCTCGACGAAACATTTGATTTGATCGTTGCCGAGCAGATATTTGAACATTTACTTTGGCCTTACCGCGCTGGGAGAAATATATACAAAATGCTCAACAGCAATGGCTACTTTTTAATAACCACACCCTTTTTAATTCGCATTCACGATTATCCTACAGACTGCTCTCGCTGGACAGAAACTGGCATCAAATACTTGCTTGCTGAATGCGGTTTTAATTTAGAAAGCATCCAAACAGGAGCGTGGGGAAACCGAGCTTGTGTAGTGGCAAACTTTGCGAGGTGGGAACTTTACAATCCCTCCATTCATTCGCTAGCAAACGAGCCGGATTTTCCCTTGGTAGTTTGGGCGATCGCACAGAAATAACTCTGCCAACAGTCCGGACAGTTTTTTGGGGTGAGTGGCGAGGAAAGCTATCCAAGGCTTAAAGTACAGTCATACATAAAAA
>NZ_JAUBPO010000209.1:0-5187 GCF_036700785.1 Microcoleus sp. S28C3
TGTTGAGCAATAACTTGCCCGGTGTTGAAAGGCAGGTACTTTTAGATGCGATCGTTTTTTAGTCTAAACTCCAGTAACATAGGCGGGACGCCCATACCACACACAATTAACACAGGCGTCCTGCCCGTGCCACAATTAACACAGATAAATTTGGAGATTTGTAAATTGCTTAAATTTGCTGTACCGGCAGTTCAATGATAAACTCGGTTCCTTTGGACGGTTCAGACTCGCACCTGAGCGATCCTCCGTGATTTTCTACTAATATTTTGTAGACAATAGACAATCCTAAACCGGTACCTTTACCTATTTTCTTTGTGGTAAAAAACTGCTCGAACATTCGTTGTTTTATCTCTGCTGTCATTCCCGTTCCCGTGTCAGCAATCCGTACTCTCACGCGATCGGGCCCAGCTAATTCTGTGCTGATAGAAATTTTTAGCGCAGCATGGGGCTCATTTTGTGATGCCTCGTCCAAAGCATCGATCGCGTTGGTAATTAGATTCATAAATACTTGATTGAGCTGTCCGCCATAACACTCTACAGCAGGCAATTTTCCATAATTTTTAACTACTTGAATGTCGCGACGGTCTATTTGAGAATTGAGACGGTTTCGCAAAATTAACACGGTGCTGTCAATGCTGTCGTGCAAATCGCACATGGTCATGTGACTGTTATCGGTTCGCGAAAAGTTGCCCATAGATTTGACAATTTCGCGAATGCGATTGGAACCCATTTGCATAGATGAGATAACTTTAGGCAAGTCTTCAACTAGAAAATCAAGATCTATCTCTTCGATTAAAGTTTTAATTTCGGGACAGGGATTGGGACAGTATTCTTGATACAGACACAGCAGGTTCAGCAAATCTTGAGTATAAATTGCGGCATGGCTCAAGTTGCCGTAAATAAAACTAACTGGGTTATTAATTTCGTGGACGATACTAGCCATTAGCGCCCCCAGCGAAGACATTTTTTCGCTGTGGAGGAGTTGAGCTTGAGTTTGTTTGAGTTCGCAAAGTGCGCGATCGAGCTGGGCCGTTTGAGCTTCCGCTTTCGCGGTAGCAGCGCAACTTTCTTGATAAAGTTCAACCTGTTTGAGGTCGATTTCAAATTGTTCGATTTCGCTTTCTTGCTGGTATTGACTCACCACGGCATCGAAAGCTTCTAGCAAGTCGCCGCCTGCTGCTTCGACAATGTACAGCATATCGGGATTGTCCAGCCTGATTTCGGCATCAGGAACTTGCACCAATGCTTTTATTCGAGCGATATATTCGCGCACTTGTTTGTCTAAATACAGTGGCGGCTCAAAATACATTGCCTTGAGGGTGGCTGAAGGGGGACTGCCTAAGTTGATGCTGCTGCCAATATTAATTAAGTCGCGGTGCGATTTTTCCATAAGCTCGATCGCCTCTAACAAATCCCCGCGCAGTTTTGCTCTTTCTGCCGCATTCTCAGAGCAAGCTAACCTCATGCAAAAAAAAGCCGTTCGTTGGGAAAGCATTCGCTGGCGGCCGCTGATATTAATTACCGCAGCACTAATTTTTCTGGCTGTCGTAATTTCTTCCAGATTAAAGTAGTTATTGAGTATCGCCATTGATAATGCCCCCGACTCAACTAAATGTCTGTAGCTCCTGCTGACACAAGATTTAAGAGCCATAAATTTTTTTTGTACAATACACTAACTAATATATTGTGTAGTTCGTAATAAAGTAGTATACTAAAACACAATTATTTTCATTTTTTGACTTATCACAATTTTCATAATTCGGCTTGTTGCATAGTTTTTCTTAATTATTCAAAAATTTACTAATCAACTTGGCCATGATTTGAGCTTGAGTTTGCGGCAACCCGTGAGCGGCATTGGGAATAATTGCTAACTCAGCCCCCGGTATCTCGTTGGCATAGGTTTGACAGTGCCATAGAGGAATTGTTTCGTCGCTATCTGCGGCGATTACTAAGGTAGGAATTTGCAATTGGTGAATTTCTTTTTCTACTGTATCAACTGCATCTTCCGGCCGCATCCGGCTCATTAAAAATGACCTTGCTACTGGTTGAGACATTAACTCCCGTCGCCACCCGGAAATTTGCTGCAATTTATCACTTTTTCCCGCTAAAATAGCAAAAGGTTTTGCTAACTGCAAGGCCCAATCAACGGCGGTTGTTTCCCACAGCAGCGGCCGCAAAGCATCGTATTGACCGCAAAAACTATCGTCCCGAATTCCCGCAGGTGCTGCTAATACTAAACTGCTGACTGAATTAGGATATTTTAGGGAATATGCAGATGCCACCCAACCGCCAAAAGAATGTCCGATGATGCAGCATGGTTCGATATTTAGTTGTTCTACAACTTGCCGCACAAAAGCAACTTCTACAGCTACATCGTAGCGGATTTCTGGTTGGCTGGATTCTCCAAAACCCAACATATCTAAACTGATGCACCGAAACTGAGATTGCAATAACTCAATTAATGGCAGCCAGCAAGTCTTTTCTCCGAAGAAACCGTGCAGCATCAATAAGGGTCGGCCGCACCCGATGTCGAGGTAGGCGGCTGTTTGGCTGCTGCTATTGACAAATGTACTTAATGTGTGCTTCTGTCCTACAAGTGCTTGAGACTGCATGGGCGATCGATTCCTGATAGGTAAGAAATATTTGTAAACAATTGTAACAAAACGGCAGTCCAAAGGTTAAACTTCATTACGGAGTACACAATTAGAAATAGACCGTGATATTCTCTATTATTATTTGAAAATACTGCCAACTCAAAGCAGGAGAACACTTTGAACTCTACTTTAAAACAGTACCCGGCTTGCTCTCTTCGCGAAGATGTCAGTGAGTACGTAGCACACCTACAGCTTCACATGACTTTACAAGCTCGCAACTTGCTCCCTACCATTACCACCGCTAAGGATAGTCGCGAACTACTGTTGCAGCAGACTCAGGCTCATTTTGAGAAACGAGTTTCTCGACAAGCTATTTAAACAAATTTTACGATCGCCCGCGGTCGATCGAATTTTCCCAAATTCCAGCATCGTAGAAACCCGGTATCCCCAAAAATACCGGGTTTCTTTTCGGCTAATTAGGCAGGGGGCCAGGTTTTGGGTAATATGCGTTGGGTTCTTTAATTTTATGTTTATGCGAATTCCGATTATTGCATTTTTGACTTTGGCGTCGGTGGCTGGTGGCGAATTGGGGGCGCGGGCGATCGATCCGAGTGCCGCACTGACTGAGGCGGAGTTTAGAGAAGGAACCGCAGAAATTGACAGGCGAGACGCCTGTCCCACAAGGGTACAGACGGAGGATGAGGTGAGTCTCACATCTGGCACCATTCTCAAGAACGGGCAAGATGCCCGTTCCACTACAGATGAATTGTTTTGTGGAACAGGCATCTTGCCTGTCCATAAAAAGCTGATTGAGAATGGTGCAACCTCTCAGGTGAGTCCAACTGTGGGGGATTTGTCGGCATCCGACGAGCTCGCAGTTGCGGTCGAAGTACCCGCGGCGCAGCTATCCCCTAGGGAATCTCCCTCATATCGTTTCCGGTTGCATCAAAATAATAAAATCGAGTCAACAGTTAACACTCAACCATTGAGTTTTTCCACCCCTCCTTCTACAGTCAACAGTCAACAGTCAACAGTCAACAATCACCTGACGGTGCAACCGGAATTGATATCACTCAAGTCCAGCCACCATAAAGATTTTACATCTCTGTTAAAAACTCCGACGATCGCGGCCAACGCCGAAATCCCCGAAGCAGTAAACAGCAACGCCCGACAGCTAGGCGGTACTCTACAAATCAGTCAAGCGGGCAATGCTGAGGGCGTTTACGTTGCTGAGGTGAAAATTCGCTTTGTCAATTCTAGAGGCGAAGCTGTTGATAAAAAAGGGAATCCGGTTGAGGGCAGAATTTCGGAAGATTTTATCCGAGGCGAGCTCAAACTCAAGGCGGGGGATAACTACAGCCCGTCCGTTGTACGATCGGATTTGCAGCAGTTGCAGCAATTGGGATTGTTTGACAAGGTTACGGTTTCGATCGAAGAAGTTGGCACGGATATTAATGTAATCTACAACGTTCAAGAGCGATCGGCTCGCTCTTTTAGCGTGAGTGCCAGTCTTAGTGATGATGTTGGCGTTGCTGTTCCTCTTTCCTATACAGATCGAACTTTCGGCCGGGTCCCGCAGCGGCTGGCGGTGGAACTTCAGCCCAGCCTCCGAGGTATCGAGTACGATGTCCAGTTTGTCAGCCCTTACGTTGCCGCCGAAGACCGTTTGGGATACAGTGTGAGAGCTTTTGGCGATCGTAGAATATCGGAAATTTTCAACAAAGATATTGATTTGCCCAACGGGGACCGGGTACGGGAAATTCGGGTGGGGGGAAATCTCAGGTTTACCAGACCTTTGGGCGAGTGGCAATCGACTTTGGGATTAAATTATACAAATATCAGCACGCGCGATCGCAACTTAGATATCGCCCGCCGCGACGAACTCGGCAATCCTCTCACATTCAGCGGCAGCGGCGTTGACGAGTTATACACAGTTTCTTTTGGCGCTATGCTCGATCGGCGCGACAATCCCTTCGACCCAACTAGAGGCTCGATTCTCAGCCTCAGCACCGAGCAGTCAATACCTCTGGGGCGAGGTAACATTGTGAGTAACCGCCTGTTGGCGAATTACATACAGTATGTACCAATTACTTGGCTCGGCCGCGGCGACTCCGAGGCTTTTCCAGAAATGTTGGCTTTTAACTTGCAAGCGGGCACTGTAATTGGGGATTTGCCGCCAACAGAAGCTTTTCGCCTCGGCGGTCGCAATTCCGTGCGGGGTTACGATAGCGGGGATATTGGCAGCGGCCGGAGCTATTTTTTAGCTTCCGGCGAATATCGGTTTCCTGTCGGCCGGGATGTCGGTGGCGTGATATTTGTTGATTTTGCGTCAGATTTGGGAACGGGAGACAGCGTGTTGGGAAAACCGGCGGTAGTCAGGGACAAACCGGGGACTGGGGCGGGTGTTGGGGTGGGTGTGAGGGTGCGATCGCGCTTTGGATTAATTCGCTTAGATATGGGGGTTAGCGACTCCGGCGATCTCAAATTTATACTCGGTACAAAGCAACGATTTTAAATTAGGTGATTTCTGAGAAATAATTTACCAGCTAAAGTGGTCGAATCAAGATATCCCATTTGGGCAAAAGCGGATTTC
>NZ_JAUBPO010000210.1:0-5123 GCF_036700785.1 Microcoleus sp. S28C3
TAAGAATGCTTTTTTCAGAAAAAGACTCACGCACAAATATGATTTTCTGTCAACTTAATTTAGATGCGTTTACCCTGATTATTATACCAGTTTTAATGCGAAACAGCTTAGTGATGGATAATTGTCCCATTCACCTGGGAGAAGAAGTGAAAAAAGCGCTCGAAAAAAAAAGGACAAAATTAATATACTTATCGCCTTATTCACCAGATTTTTCACCCATTGAAAATCTGTGGTCAAAACTTAAAATTATTCTCCGTTCAATCCAGACTACTAATTATCAAGAATTAGGAAAAGCACTCTTAGTTTGCGTTTGGGTCTGCGTTACATCGTCAAATATTTTTAACTGGTTTACACACTGCTGTTATTGTACCTCATCTTTTTGAGAAAGGCTATATCTTTTTCTATATCTGACTTCCATATTTCTAGATACTGATTAATTTGTTTTTTTTCACTTACCAATTTAGGGGAGCCTTGGAGATTTTTGTTATGGGACTTTTACCAACTAATTTTTGCTGATTCTAATAAAGAATGGTAACAAGAGTTTAGACTGATTAATTAGGTCATGTTTTGAATCTATATGGATAGCTAATTCTGCCAAATTTCACATTTTCTTCTGACTTAACCTTCTTGATAATTTCTTCTTTGTCTGGACTTAAATAGCTAGGTTTCCCTTTTTTGTAAGCTGTTTTTAGCCCGTTCACTCCCCAGGTCGAAAAATTTTTATTCCACTTACTAATAAATCCTAAAGAGACATTTAACAGTTTGATAATTTAACACTAGAATATTCCTGACAAACTCCATTTAACCGCTAATGCTCGTTTGACTTCTCTAGCATCTGGGTTTCCTTGAATAAAATGTTCTAGTTCTTGCTTTTTGGGTTCGAGGATCTGGCTATCCATTCTGATAATATTTTGTTAGTTATGTCTTTTATATTTTACCAGATGGGTGTTCACATCTAATTTAGGAGCGCTATAGCTGATTAATTTTTTCCACTATTTGTATGCCATCGATTATGCCAGCAACTAAACCCAGGTGATCTAGGTTTTGGACTGTAATTTCCGGAATTTTTTTCATGAGTTTTTCGCGCCAGTGAGTGCTACCTGAGCGCCATCCTACTTTTTCCCTGATTATTTTACTCTCGATGCTACTGGGACTCTCGCTGCCTTCATTAGCACATTGCTGCTGGTATGTGATGTCGCTTGTGTCTCGACTATTGAGAATTTAAGCATTTGTACTTAAGCTATGGCAACGCCAGAGCCACGACTCACTCACCGAAGCCCACCCGCACCCCATGTGACAGTACCGGGTGCGGAATGTGGGTTCAAAGAACTGTGCAGCATCATCAAAATCTAAAATCTAAAAGACCCGCAGGAGCAATCTGTCTGCGGGCTTTTTAATTAATCCAAAAATGTCTACAGTGAAAATTGGGGGCGAGCGCTACCCTCATAATGTCACTCAGCCTGTCATAATAGTTTTTGTTATCTTGAGCGAGGTTCAGGAGCCTAAATGCTTAACCCATCAAGGTTTCAGAGGCGTTGTCACCCCCTCAGAAAATAACAGAATATATATGTATTCAATGCTACCCCAACCACTGCCGTTTTCCATTCATTACTTTCGCCAACTAGCTGCCTTGGGCGAGAAATTTCAGATAACCAATCGTCAAGGTAAATCTCTCTCAATTTCTGAAGGGATAAATCGAGCGGCTGATTTAGTACATCAGCAAAATCAGCTGCAGCGAAAAGTTATGTTCATTGGTAATGGGGGGAGTGCAAGTGTAGCCAGCCATCAGGCAGTTGACTACTGGCGTAATGGTAATATTCGAGCGATCGCCTTCAACGACAGCGCCTCACTGACAGCCGTTAGTAATGACTTCGGCTACGAACAGGTTTTTAGCAAACCAATTTCTCTATTTGCTCAATCTGGAGATATTTTGTTTGCGATTAGCAGTTCGGGAGAGTCAGCTAACATCCTTGCTGGCGTTCGCCAAGCGATAGAAATGGATTGTCAAGTAATTACCCTCTCCGCCTTCCAAGCTAATAACCCGTTGCGTCAACTTGGACATCTAAATTTTTACGTTCCGACTATGTCCTACGGTTTTGCAGAAATCATGCATCTGTGCATTTGTCACTGTATTATAGATGGTTTGGTTAAGGGGACTTTACCTAGTTCTGATAAAGATAGCTCTCTGAGCATTGCTGAAGACGAAGCATCTTAATCGTTACCAAAGGTAAAACATTGATTATGTACTTGAGGAAACTTAGTCTCAATGGAAATAGCAATCAATACAGAAAAGTATCTTGATTTTGAAACCTGTGCAGAGGTACTTGCTCGCTACCGACAACAGGGGTCTAAAATCGTCCTCTGTAATGGAGTGTTTGATTTACTTCACCCAGGACACATCGCTCATTTGCAAGCCGCTAAAGCGATGGGAGATTTGTTAGTGATTTCCCTCACGGCTGCTCCCTACGTTAATCGAGGGCCGGGAAGACCGATATTTTCTGATGACCTGCGTTTCAGTTCTCTAGCGGCACTAGCGTCCGTTGATTACGTTATCTTAACCCCGAAAGTAACGGCGTTAGAGGTGATTGAGAAAGTGCGTCCCCATATTTACTGCAAGGGAGATGAATATGCTGACGCAAGCAAAGATGTAACCAAAAATATTGACCTGGAAGTCGCCCAGGTTAGAGCTTTTGGGGGCGATGTTCGCTATACCCAGGAAATCACTTTTAGCTCAACGCGGTTGATTAACAATTACCTTAATGTTGTCCCTGCTGAATTAAAGGATTACGCTAGGGATTTGACTCAGCAGTATCCGTTTGAGCAGGTTAGAGATGCTGTGGAGGCGATGCAGCCGCTTAAGGTTTTAGTGCTTGGTGATGTCATTATTGATGAGTTTGTTCACTGTACTGTTCAAGGATTAACATCGAAAGGTAGAGCGCCGTCCACTCGATTTGTGAAAAAAGAACAGCACCTGGGAGGAATTTTTGCAATTGCTCGCCATCTTGCCAGTTTCGCTAATTCTGTTACAGTAGCAAGTGCGATCGGGAGTGAACCTGATGTGCATCGCTTGATTGCAAATCATATCAATGATTCGTCGCTTCATCTAAATTTGCATCAGGCAGAAGGCTATTCCACTATAACCAAATGCCGTTATATTGAACAGCAAGGCACAACAAAGGGTTATACGCAACTCTTTGCGATTAATTCTATAGATGAGGACGGACTAGCACCCCAGGAGCGCCAAAAACTCTTAGATTCTTTGGAGAAGTCCATCAAAAGCTACGATATAGTCGTTTTGGCTGACTATGGTCATGGATTAATTGATTCATCGGTGATGGAACTGGTTCAAGCTCAAGCACCGTTCCTAGCTGTTAACTGCCAAACGAACAGCGCCAATTACGGTTACAACCTAATCAGTAAATATCGACGAGCCGATACATTTTGTATAGACGAGCAGGAACTTCGCCTCGCCTTTTCTAATCGATACGGCGATCGCCACGAACTACTGAAGCTTTTGCAATCCCATTTAGGGGCACAACAAGGCTGGTTGACAATGGCCGATTCCGGATCGTTGGGAATTCAGGCAGATGGAGAACTGGAAATGACTCCTGCTATGACACAACAAGTCAAAGACACTACAGGTGCAGGAGATGCCTTTTTTGCCCTAGCTAGTTTGAGTGCCAAGTTAGGTTTACCTCTGAGACTGGGGTCGTTCTTGGGGAATTTGGCAGGAGCGATCGCTGCCAATATATTGGGGAATGAAAAGCCTGTGGAGAAAGCTCGCTTATTGAAGTTCGCCAAAACAATTTGTACATTCTAGAAGACTGTCAGGAACCAATCAATCTATGAATTCGATGCAACAAGTTCTGGTTACGGGTGGTGCAGGTTATGTGGGAGCTGTCTTAGTTCCTAAACTCCTGCAAGCTGGATATCAAGTCAAGGTGCTAGATCTCTATATCTACGGGACAAATGTGCTAGCTGCTGTCAAAAATCATCCTAATCTGGAGGAGATTCAAGGAGATATCCGCGATCGCGCACTGCTTGAAAAAGTAATGCCGGGATGCGATGCGGTGATTCATTTAGCTTGCATTTCCAACGATCCGAGTTTTGAATTAGATCCGGATTTGGGTCGTTCAATTAATTATGATGCGTTTGTTGACTTGGTGGATGTAGCAAAAGATTCAGGAGTCAAGCGATTTATTTATGCCTCTTCTTCCAGCGTTTACGGGATTAAAGAAACTGACAATGTTACAGAAGACTTGCCGCTTCTGCCTTTGACAGACTATTCCCGTTACAAGGCTTTATGTGAAGAAGTATTGCTGAAGAAGCGAGAACCAGGATTTGTCACTTTAGTGCTGCGTCCGGCGACAGTGTGCGGCTATTCTCCCCGCCAGCGATTAGATTTAGTGGTCAATATTCTCACCACTCAAGCTATCAACAATGGCAAGATTACAGTTTTTGGCGGTCAGCAGAAACGCCCCAATATTCATATTGAGGATATGACCGATCTTTATCTCAAGTCTCTCCAATGGTCAGATGAAGCGATCGATGGGAAAATCTTCAATGCTGGCTACGAAAATCATACCTTGATGGAAATTGCTGAGATGATTCATAAGGTAGTGGGATCTGTAGAAATCGTCACTACACCCACTAACGATCTTCGTTCTTACCATATTTCCTCAGAAAAAATCAAGAAAGAATTAGGATTTGTGCCTTCACATACGGTGGAAGAGGCAATTCAGGATTTAGTAGCAGCCTTTAGATCCAATCAAGTTCCAAATGCTCTAACAAATAGCCGTTACTATAACGTTAAAACGATGAAGGATCTCAACTTAAATTGAGATTAGACCTCTTGCGTGAATAGAAATTTTGGCGTTGCTCAAAAGCGAGATGATGTGGAACGAATTTCCAAGCATCTAGTCCTATTTCATCCCAGGAATTAGCAACGCCGAATTTTTTGACCTGTCTCCCGATGTCAAAGCGGTGATTTTAGATAGCACGAAAGGTCTAGTGCAGCGTGCGAAAAATCCATAAATACAGAAAAAGCAGGCGTTGCTGAATTAGGGTATGATGAATTGAGAGTGCGAGCGCCCAAAAATGACACCTCACAAAACGCAGAGCTT
>NZ_JAUBPO010000211.1:0-5082 GCF_036700785.1 Microcoleus sp. S28C3
ATTTTGTTCTGTTGATTTGGGAAACTGGCTTAAGGAAAAAGGTGTGTCTTTTTGCTTAAGACTGAAAAAGAATCTTTGTATCGAAACAGAACATTTAGTTTGGCAACGGTTGGATGAATTAGGAATAGTAGCCGGAACTTCTTTGTATGTTCAAGGTAAAAAAGTGAGGAAAAGTCGACCTACTACCGGATTTGAGCTTGCTTGTAAGTGGAAAAGGAACTATGGGAAATATCAAGTTAAAGAAGCCTGGTTTATTCTCACGGACTTATGCTCATTGCGAGCAGCGCTCCATGCTTATAAGCAGCGAATGGGTATTGAAGAAATGTTCCGAGACTGTAAAACAGGAGGCTACGAGCTTGAAGGAACAAGCCTCAAAGGGAACAGACTTATTAATATGATTCTCCTGATGACGCTTGCCTACCTGGAGGCAATATTTCAAGGCACTGAATTGAGAAAAAAGCAGGTACAAAAATATGTATCTCGTCGCAAAGAACCCAAGAAAAAATATCGTAGACGGAGTACATTTGGTGTTGGTGTAGATGCCGAAAAGTGGGTTGATTATCTAGAACAATATGCTTTGGAGATGCAACAGTTAATGAAGTCAACTCCTTCTAAACGTCGCTTTTACGAACAAGGTCTGAGGGCTGCAACCCTTATTCGGTCTATATCCTAAGCCTCTTTGTCACCCCCCCAGTACTGGACATCACTACCAAAGCATTTAACTACTTGCAAGACATATTAGTACAGGAAGGATTCCTCACCATACTAACAGCCTTAAAGCAGAGTAATTGCAGTCGATGCCGGAGCGCCGATCGAACCTGGGCCAAAGCCCAAATTCACCACCCCACCAGTCAAACCAGGAAGATTGTTAATCGTCAGACTAACGCTAGTTTGACCAGGATTAAAGTTCACCGTGCCGGACGAAAGATTCACAGCAAATGGACTAATGTTGTAGTCTACGTTGTTCACAGGTCGATCGCCACCAGGGGCAACAATCAAAAAGTCGATCGAAGCCGAAACCGAAGTATTGCCAGTCCGATTAATCGTCAACTCTCCAGAACCACCATCAATAATAGGATCGGGAGACGAACCGTAAGAGAAGAAAGTCGGAGGCACAGCAGTAGTATCAATAACGCTCAAAACTGCCGCTGACGGACTAGCCAAACTGCCACCACTCAAGAACAATTTCACCGTTTCAGTAGGCTCCGTGAGACTGTCAAATAAAGTTTGAACCGGAACTTGTACGCTAGCTTGTCCGGGTGCAAAATTGATCGCTTGAACCACACTGTTGTAATCCGGTTGAGAACCCGCAGCCAGAGCAGTACCGTCACCCGTGCTGAACGAAATCGTAGTAGGTATCGAAAGGTTCCCACTGCGATTAATCGTAATCGGCGCCGTGTTGCCCTCGTTGACGCTGTAAGTAGCCGCACTGAAGAAAAACGTGTTTTGAGCGGGCGTCGGCGTCGGTGTCGGCGTTGGAGTCACATTAGAAATCCCTTGATATTCAATTTTCCGCACTAGGTAGTCGGAACCATCGTTTTTGAAGGAGGTGGCGGCGTAGGCAGGGGTGGGGCTATCGTAAGCTTTGGTGGAGAACCGCAGTTCGTCAAAACTAGCGCCGCCCAGAGAGTTTCCTACTATCTGGAATTTGAAACTGCCATCGGTGCGATCGCCAATGAAAGTCACTCCATTTGAAGACACACCGATCGCTTTTGGAGCGCTCGGAGCGTTGAGGCGAGCGATCGTAAAATTGGTGGCCGGTACCAGAACCCCATTATTAAAGATTTGCAGGAAAGCAACCTCATTGCCTTGATCGCCCAAACCTGGACTTGTTGTGGGAGTCAATCCACTCAGGTCGATCGTTGTGCTAGTGATGTCTTGGTTATCTGCCCATTTCACCTTCAGCGCCTGAGATTGGTTGGTGTTGGGGTTATGGTTGATTTCCGCCCGAATTTTCCTGGCGTCGGTGAACCAACCATCATAAGAGGATGGGACGCCAATACCGCCGGTACTGCCGTAGCTCAACCAGCTTTTAGGGTTTTCGTTGCTTGCTAAGGTGAGGTTGCTGATGACATTCGGGTTAAGATAGTCAGTTTCCACGCCATCAAAAGCTATCCCAGACAGTTTGATGCCTTGATTCTGGGCGGCATTGGGCCATTGTGCGATCAGGTCATTGACACTGCTGTAATTATTGGTTTGACCCAAAGAACCAGTAAGAGTCGGCGCGGGAGTGGGAGTGGGAGTCGGAGTCGGTGTCGGAGTAGGAGTTGGTGTCGGTGTCGGAGTTGGTGTCGGAGTTGGCGTCGGAGTTGGTGTGGGGACGACAGTACCTCCAAATTCAAAAGAGCCGCTGTCAACGATCGCACCTGGAATGCTGTCGCCATCTTGAGGGCGAGTCACGCCGCGCTGATCCGTAGCCGGTGCGCCGGTAGCAATCCCTTTATCAATTGCCGGACTTCCTGTCAGCAGCGGCCTGACTAAAGCGCCGTTGAGGTTTTGCAAAGGGCCGAGTAAGGGGTCTGCGATCGTCACACTTGTCGTCACCTTGGTATCGGTGTTAATCACCGGCCACTGAAAATTCCCTCCTCCATCGCTATATTGGGCGGTGACGTGTTGCTGAATGCCCCAAGGGTTTCCTCCGTTAGCCGCTGTATTGTTGGAAAGAATCGTGTTTTTGAGGGTGACATTATTAGCATCGGCGAAGATACCTCCACCAACCCAGCCGGCAGAATTATCGGCGATCGTCGTGTTGAGAATGGTTGTGGGTGCACCAAGAGTCATTGCACCGCCGAGTTTGTTGTAATCACCAGCAGCAAACGCCGTGGAGTTGCCAGAAAACGTACTGTTAGTAATCGTAGTAGGGGCATTTCGCATCCACAGGCCGCCACCTTGATTGCCGGCTTTGTTGCCCGCAAAGGTGGTGTTGGTAATGGTCAATCCCTGGTTGGTGCTGTCACTCAAAATCGTTACCCCACCACCGTTTCCAGCATTTCCACCGTTGGGTAGCGCCAGAATTTCGTTATTTTGGAAGGTGCTCTTTTCCAAAATAACCTTGTCTTGGCTGCCGGTGAACAGATAAGCTGCGCCTCCTTCACCTCGACCTTTATTGTCTTGAAATACGCTATTGGTAATCTTAATTGTGCCGGAAGCTTCGCTCGGATTGCTGGCTCTGTCTGTGTAAACTGCGCCGCCGAAACCCCTTAAAAACGGATTATCTTGGCCTGTTGCGTAAACGGCTGCGGTGGTGTCGTTGCCGATGAATCGGGAGTTGTCAATTGTCAGCTTACCTTGAAGGCTGTTAATTGCCCCGCCGTTAATACCTTTGTTATTGGTGAAGTCGCTGTTGGTGACTGTAAAAGTTTTGAAACTCAAAAAGCCGATCGCACCTGCACCGCGTTCATCGTTAGCTGCGGTGGCTGCGTTGCCGTTGAATTTACTGTTGGTAACAGTCAGGGTATTGTTGAAATTACCAAAAATTGCGCCACCGCCTCGATCGGCGACGTTGTTGTTGAACTGAACGTTTTCTACTGTGAGGTTTACTTCGTCGGTTGTGCCGATCGCGCCACCTCGATCGGTAGTTTTGCCGTTAGTAATAATGAGGTTTTTGACTGCAAAATTGGTAGCAGTCGCAACGTTGGCATTGACAAAAAAGGCGCGGGATGCGTTGTTGCCGCTGATAGTTAAACCCGCTGCCGCGGCACCGTCAATGGTGATGTTTTTGCCAACGGGAATATTGAGTTGACCGCTGGTGAGGGTAATAGTTTGACCGGCTAAACCGGGAGCGAAGGTAATTGTATCCCCTGCAACAGCGGTGGCGATCGCAGCCCTTAATGAACCGGGCCCGCTATCGCTATTGTTGGCTACCACGATCGTAGCTAAATCACCTTGGTAATTTGCCATCGCCTCGGCTTGCAAGGCTAAGGGAGATTCAATTTGGCCAGAAGCAAATTCTAAATTCCAGTCGCCGTCGCTGCCGGTTGTGTTGCTGGAAGCGGCAACATCAGCCCCGGTTAATTGACTGAAGCGATCGACGAAATTAGCACCTGTACCCGCGGCTACATCGCACCCGTACAGCATGATGTCTGCTTCTGGGGCTAGTGCAGTTTGCCACTTTTCTAACTGGTTTTTGTATTGCTCTATGTTATCTGAACCCAGAGCAGTATTGCCAAGTTGTAGGCTGCCAGAACTGCCGTGAGAAATAATGTGAAGCGAGTCAATAGCCCCGTTAGTGGAGGCGTATTTTTCAATTTCAGAGCTGATTTGTTCGATGCCGTTTTTGGTGCGGTCGAGTATTACTACCTGCTGTCGAGGCAGCACTCCCGCTGCAATTGACTCGTAATCTTCTACGCCGGAATCAATGAAGACTAAGGAGCGCAGTGGCCGTTTTTCAAAAGAAGATTGTGAGTTAACTTGAGCGAATTTAGAACTCATATTGGAGACTCCATTAAGGGCATTATTAGTAGATACACCCCGGAGTTATCTCATCAAGCTTATTTGATAACTATGCGATTTTGGCAATTAACTTTTGTATGGATCGAGGTAATCTGAACTGAGGATAACAGAGCCTAATTGCAGTTAGCCCTAGCAGCCGTCAGAAGTTGTGCGAACTTAGTCAATCTCTCTAAGAATAGAGGCATATTTTTGAAGTGCCGAGGTAATTTTCTCGATGCAGTCAGATTCCCCAGCCAAGATTCTGGAAACAAAATATCCACCTTCATTGATGCTGGAGTCCTTGAATACAAAGCTTTTGGATGGGGAATTTGCGTATTCCGAGGCGCGAGTCGTTTCCCTTAAAGAAGCCAACATATTGCGTCCTCCAAAAGTTACTTTAGGGGTAGATACAGCCTTGGATTCAGAGCTTCTGAAAGGGCCAGCGACCTTGTTTATTTCGCTCATTCTTATTTAACCTATCTATCATTTTCCCCTATTTCTGCAGCACTGCCATCCGCGATCGCACGGAATTTACAGCGGTTTCCGCTGTTATGAGGTACAATCAAACATAATTGGTAATTGCTCAACCCCCTTGACAAGAAGACGAGATAGACATTAGATCGAGGAATGGAAAAACTCCCCGACTTAAAG